>CAYRIF010000185.1:0-7575 GCA_964424205.1 uncultured Roseivirgaceae bacterium
TACATCAATGGGGCATTGACTTACTTAGAGCAGTTATTGGCGTCAACTCTAACTTCCTAAATTCTACTTCGGAGCCTTCAGCCTGCACGGCTATTTGTCCACTACTCACTGTAGCATTATATCCGTAATTTACCAAATCTCCATTTACCCATACTTTTATTTTATCTTTTAAACATTCAACAATCATAGTATTCCATTCACCTAAAGGTTTTTCAGAGCCATTGGTTAGGTTTTCTATTCTGCGCTTTTTACCTTCTATAATTCCCCATTCTTCTTTCGGACCTCTTCGTTTTAGCATATTATCTGCGGTAATATCTTGATCAATAACCCAAAAATCACCTGCATTTTCATGCAACATTTGTACTTCTATAGATTTTGGAAACATTTTATATAAAGCTCTAGGTGTAGAAGCGTGTACCAATACTCCGCAATTCCCTGGCTCTCTGGCAAAACGATATTCCACCACCAATCTATAATCTTTATATATTGCATCTGTAATTAAATGTCCGCCTGGTGTGCCTAAACTTACGAGCATGCCATCTCTAATAATAAATGGATTGATAGCTTCGGTAATACTATCCATGGCAGGGACATCTACATGCCAACCTGTTAAATCTTTACCATTAAAGAGACTGGTGGTCGATTGGGAAATACAGGAATTTAGTATTACTACCGTTAAAAATAGGGGTAAGATTTTTTTAAGGCTTTGAATCATAGGTATTGTATTTTTTTTGTTGGTTTTAACTTACAATATAGGGATAATAAATTATGTTTGGCGTATGAAAATTATTTCATACTAATTTGTTATAAATATATGTTTCTAAAGCGAATAAAATTCTAGTAAGTTTTTCTTTATTTAAAGTTATTATGAGAAATAAAAATTCTGTGTTCGTTTCCGATCAGTATTTAGCAAAATTGCTGTTATTGGTTTTTCTTATGGCAATGGGTTGTGGAGGAATTGAGCAGACCAATAAGGGGATTCAATCAGACAATGAACTGGTGGAAATTATTGAATATCAAAAAATTCATATTATTGTTCCTCAAAAACAAACTGCTATTGTTAAGAATAGTATCGCGACGTTTTCAAAACGAATTGGGCAAAGGTCTGGTGCCAAATTTGTAAATTCTAAAAATTCAGCATTAACCATTACACTAAAGTTACAACCAGATATTGGTAATGAAGGCTATCAAATTATAGATGGTAATAAGCGTGAAATTGTAATAAATGGTAATGATGAATTGGGTTTGTTGTATGGCTTAGGGAAATTTTTACATACTTCGGAATTAACCACTACAGGACTCATCCCAAGTTCTTGGCGAGGTAAGTCTGTTCCCTCATCTGAGGTTCGAGGGATTTATATTGCCTGTCATTTTAATAATTTTTATGAGGCAGCGCCAATAGATGAAGTGCAGACTTACATTGAGGATTTGGCTTTTTGGGGAGTTAATGCAGTTGTATTTAATTTTCCTCAATGGCAATATGATTCTTTCCAGGATCCAAATGCGCGCAAAAATATTAACAGGATTCGATTATTAATGGAGAAAGGAAAAAAGGCAGGGCTAAAAGTAGGGCTTCTTGAATGTGAAAACCAGGGTTTTAAAACGGCACCAAAAAATACGTTAAACACACCTTTTCCTGATGATTTAAAGCAGAGAGGAAATTTAGGAACAAGTTTATGTGCTAGTAAAGAACCAGGACATGGTTATTTGATTGATTTTTGGAATCAAATGCTCAATGAATTTGAAGATATAGACATTGACTATCTTGTTTTTTGGCCTTATGATGAGGGAGGATGTGGCTGTGATCAATGTTGGCCATGGGGAGCGAAGGGACACATTAATCTGGCCGAAGAACTTATGGGAATGGCACATGAAAGATGGCCTAAATGTAAATCAGTGTTATCAACCTGGATGTATGATGAACCAGATGCAGGTGAATGGAAAGGGCTTTATCAAAGAATGACAGCTGACCCTAAATTAGTAGATTATGTCATGGCAGATGCGCATGAAAGCTTTCCTAGCTATCCACTTGAAAACCCTATTCCAAATAAAACACCTTTGTTGAATTTTCCCGAAATAAGTATGTGGGGAATGAGGCCTTGGGGCGGCTATGGAGCCAATCCGCTACCCAATAGATTCCAAACCTTATGGAACCAAGTGTCTCCCGTAGTTTCTGGTGGGTTTCCTTATTCTGAAGGAATTTATGAAGATATCAATAAGGTTATTTGCAGTCAGTTTTATTGGAATTCCAAAAATAGTGCTAATGAAACCGTAAGGGCTTATATAGCAGCTTATTTCTCGCCGAAAGTTGTGGATAGTATTGCGAAAGCAGTGGAAATTATGGAAGAAAATCATGAACGATATATCAGAGAGGATTTTTATATTGATTTCTCTGATACCATCAAATCAACGCAAGTTGCATTGGATTTAATGAAGGCTGCAGAGAAGAAGCTAACACCACAAGCACGTCAGTCATGGCGTTGGAGAATTCTCTATTTACGTGCATCAATTGACAACTTACTCGCCAAAACGGACAATGAATTAAGAGGAGAAGGATTGAAAGTTGCGTTTGAAGAGCTAACGAAGATTTACCATGCACAAAACACACTTAAGTATAATATTACGCCGCCAAAAGTGAGAAGGTAGGCATTTATTCTTTATCAAAAACTAATTTTTCTAATTTGTCAAAATCTTGATAAATTTTCCAAGAATCGTTTGCCAATATGTGTCAAGTTATTTTCTGTAATCAACTTATGAAATTATTTGTTTTTATTTTTTGAGCAAGAAAATGATACTATGATAAGTGCCAGGAGCAGGTTAAATGGAAGTATTTATTCATTGTGTGTATTTCTGATGGTTAGTTTTCTACGGGATTATTATATATATTATTTCCTCTGCAATGCCATATTTTGTGTGATTTATTGGAGAGGTTCTCTCTGTTGAATTTCATTTCTTGCGAAAAGTAGCGCATGGTAAATCCTGCCCTTCTTCTGGTACTTTTATTGGCTTCAGCTCCATGAATAATCCTGCCTTCGTGAAAAGAGCATTCATTAGGATTTAACTCAAAATAGACAGCTTTACTATTATCTACGTCCTTAATCTGATGATGAAATATATTTTCAGATTGATTGACATCTTCGTATTCAGAAAAACCATTGTGGTGTGTTCCAGGGATGACCTTCATACAACCATTCCCTTTGTCAGACCTATCTAACGCCAACCACAACGTCACAATTCCATCCAATCTATCAAAGCGACCTTCCCAGTACGCAGAATCTTCATGCCATGGTGTAGCTTTGCCAACCAACGGTTCTTTACTAATAAAATGACTTGACCACAGCCCTATGTTAGGACCAATAAAAGTTTCCACCAAGTCAAGAACCCGCTCGCTCATCAGAAATTCTAACAAACGTGCATCTCTAAAATGAGGGACATCCATTAAGTCCGTACTACTGTTTTTATTTTCCTTATTTAATGTTTCGAAAATAGCGGTAAGCGCTTCAAAATTTGCTGTACTGAAAACAGGCTCATGGAAGAGATGATACCCGTTTTTGTCATATTGTTTTTTGACTGTTGTATTTAGCATAATTAAACTTATTTAGCCTTTGAAAATTTTACTCATGAATTTAGTCATGGTATAGTTAATTTTAAAATAAAAAACACCTAATGGAAACTTTGTCCAATAAATGCTAGTGCATCACTAATGCCGCTGCGCCAGTAAGCCCAGTTGTGATGGCCATCTCGCATTCTAAACTCATGCGGCACTCCCATATTTCTTAAAAGCACATGTGTTGCGGCATTGCCTCTATACAGAAAATCATCATCGCCACAATCAAAATAGTAACGGACAGATTTTAATTTCTCCACATCTAATTTTTCTAACATCTTTAACGGATTATTATCAATCCAATGTTTGGTCAGCCTTGCTTTTCCTTTCAATCCTTTGCCATACATCACGGCCTCTGTTCTGTCCCATCTTTCTTGGGTATAAGAAATTACTTCCTCATCAGTATAGATGGCAGCACTTAATGGGGCACTTGCAGCAAATAAATCAGGATAATTAAGGGCAAACATAAAAGCACCATAACCACCCATCGACAGCCCCGCTATCCCTCTATATCTTTTCTCCGTTCTAATCCTATAGGTTGACTCTATGTAGGGCAAAAATTCTTTGATAAACATGTCTTCATAGCGCACCTTGCCATCATGGTCGTTGATGTACCAAGTAACTCCTGCATCAGGCATCACCACAATCATTGGCGGTAGTTTGCCAGAGGCAATATCCTTGTCTAGCACCCTATTTACCTCACCATATTGCACCCATGCTGTTTCATCATCGGTATAGCCATGCAGTAAATAAACCACAGGATACTTCCGTTCAGAAGTATAATAGTCAGGTGGTAAGTAGATGGAGAAATTTACATTTTCTTTTAGTATTTTACTGCTCATGGAACGTCCTTCTATGACTTTTCCTTGTTGTGCATACGAGATGGCAATAGATACAATTAATGTCAAACATGTGGAGAATACTTGTTTCATAGATTTTTATTTTATGTATTTATTTCTGTAATAATTTGTGTTAACTGTGGAAATTTTTCTATTTACTGTTTAGCTACAAATTGCCTTAGGTAAGTGATGCTTTGACTTAGGGCTGCTTTTCGTCCTTTCAATGTGCCTTCATAAGCACGGTCTTCTACTTCTACACACACGACGCCCTTGTATTGGATATCGTTCAATGCTGAAAAAAAACTCCCCCAATCCACACTTCCAAGACCTGGTAATTTCGGGTCGGTATAATCATTGGGATTAGCCATAATTCCTACTTCGTTTAACCTGCGTTTATCGATTCGCAGGTCTTTGGCATGCGCATGAAAAATATGTTTTGAGAAATCTTTTATCGGATTTATATAATCCATCTGTTGCCAAACAAAATGTGAAGGGTCAAAATTCAATCCGAAATTTTTGCTTGGAATACTCTTAAACATCCGTTTCCAAATGGCAGGAGTTGTTGCTAAGTTTTTTCCACCAGGCCATTCATCGTCGGTGAAAAACATGGGGCAGTTTTCAATGCCAATTTTTACTTTGTATTTTTCTGCAAACTTGACAAGAGGCTTCCATGTTTTTAAAAACTGAGACCAATTATCATCTACTGATTTTTTCCAATCTCTGCCTGCGAAAGTGTTGATTTTATGGACGCCTAATAGAGCTGAAGCTTTTATCAACTTTTTTAGATGTTCGGTATAGACTTTTGCTTCTGCTGCTTTTGGGCTTAATGGATTTGGGTAGTAACCCAACGCACTGATAGAGATGCCGTATTTTTTCAGTAAAACATGTACTTGTTCGGCATCTTTTTTGGTAAACTTATCGACATCAATGTGCGTCACCCTGGCATAGCGCCTTTCAGCTTTTCCTTTTGGCCAGCACATGACTTCTATGCAATCGTAGCCTTGTTCGGCAGCGACTGATAATACTTCTTCAAATGATAAATCAGGTAAAATAGCAGTTACAAATCCTAGTTTCATAGTGTTATATTAAGTTTATTCATTCTAAATATAGTCATGGGCTACTGTATTTTAACCCATTTTTCTGTTTTATTACTTTCCAATATTGCCTCACATACCTTTATCTCATGATGCCCTTCAGCAAAAGTTGGATACATGATGCCACCAGCATGGTTACCGTCCAAAACCCGATCATAAAATGATTTGAATATTTGCTTGAAAGTATCTGAAAATCCTTCATGGTGACCGCCAGGATAGCTCATGTACGGCTGTGATAAAGCGCTCATTAAGGCAGGATCTCTGCCTAAAATTTCATTGGGTTTATCTCTATGCCCGTACCATATTTCATTGGGTGTTTCACTGTTCCATGCTAACGCACCTTTTGCCCCAGAAATCTCATAGCGCATCTGATTTTTTCTCCCAGCATTGAGCTGCGACACCCATAGACATCCCTTGGCACCACCTTTAAACCTTAGTAAAATACTGCCACAATCTTCCGTATCTATGGCAACGTCTTCTGTCTCTATCTGTGTTGTTGTTTTACCAGAAAAAGTTTCTACTTCTCCTTTCGGGCGTTTTCTGGTGGGATGGAAAATGGATAAATCTGCAAACACACTTTCTATGGTCAGCCCAGTAATCGATGATACCAAATCCATCCAGTGTGTGCCGATATCTGCGACAGCCCTGAGTGCTCCGCCTTGTGCTGCCATGACCCGCCAATTATAATCAGTTTCATAGAGCAGCCAGTCTTGCACATAATTGCCAACGACAGAAAACACATTGCCTAAATCTCCTTGCTGAATTTTGTTTCTCGCTTCAATATTCAGCGGATAAAAACGGGTATTATAACAAACACCCGCTTGTAGTCCACTTGCCTTAGCGATTGTCACGAGCTCCTCAGATTCACCGGAAGTCATCGCCAACGGTTTTTCGCACATGATATGCTTGCCAGCTTGCAGTGTTTTCTTTGCCATTTCGTAATGCAAAATATTGGGCACTGCCAAGTGGACTGCATTAACAGCTTCGTCTTGTAAGATGTCAGTAAATGTAGCATACGCTTTCTTTAGCCCAAGTGATTTTCTTGCAGCATCGGATTTTGCAGCGGAACTACCCATGACACCAATCACGTTAATACCAAGCCGTTTCAATGCCTCGACATGCACTGGTCCAATAAATCCTGTGCCTGCCACTACTGCATTTATGTCACTGTATGTTTTCATTCTTTTTTTTAATTTGCAAACCTAACAGTTTTTCTTTGTACACCCAAGCTTTTGCGCAGGCGTAAAAATCTGTTAGGTTTAAATACGCTGAGGGAGTTATAGATTTTCATTTTTTACTACTGAAACCTTTTCTTTGCATCTTCCAAAATAGCAATGGTGGCCGTAGCACCTGAACGTGTTGCGCCTAAGGCTTCTACACGTAATAAGTCATCTAGCGTTCTTACTCCGCCTGCAGCTTTTACCGCCACATGATTATCGGAGTGCTTTCTCATCAGTGCAAGATCATAATCAGTGGCGCCATCATAACTATATTTTCCGTCGTCACCTTTTATAAACCCAAATCCACTGGAGGTTTTTACGTAAGCAACGTTAAGCTTACTGCAGATTTCACAAAGCTTTATTTTATGTAAATCTTCGTTTAAATAGTCATTTTCAAAAATAACTTTCAGGATAGCACCATGGGCTTTGCAAGCATTGTTGATAGCACCAATTTCTTTTTCTACATAGTCCCAGTCATGGCTTAACACCTTGCCGATATTAACCACCATGTCAATTTCCACTGCACCCTCTTCACAGGCTTTGGTGGTCTCATATACTTTCACATCGACGGAGCTATTGCCATGTGGAAAACCGATTACAGTTCCCACGAACACATCAGAACCTTTCAGTAAATCTACCGCCATTTTCACGGCATAAGGTTTGATGCAGACTGAGGCTACATTGTATTTTACCGCTACTTCACATTCTTTTTTCAAAGTTTCGTCATCCATTGTCGGGTGTAAAAGTGAGTGGTCAATCATTTTTGCTAATTCCGTTACTCTGTCCATTTTTTGTTTCTTTATTTTTTGTAAAAG
>CAYRIF010000186.1:0-7566 GCA_964424205.1 uncultured Roseivirgaceae bacterium
CGTTGGTGAGTTTTTTGTAGCCTTTTTTTGCTGCTTTCAGTGCGTCATTAGAAAAATCAAGGGTACTAGAATAGTGTGATTGCATCATAAAAAATCGAACAGTCATTGGTGAGTAAGGTTCGTCTAAGAGTGCGTGACTCCCTGCAAACATTTCATAGGGCAAGAAAGAATTGCCCAAAGATTTACTCATTTTTTGTCCGTTGACGGTGAGCATATTGGTGTGTAGCCAATATTTGGCAGGTTCTTTTCCGTAAGTTCCTACTGACTGTGCAATTTCACATTCGTGGTGAGGAAATTTCAAGTCCATACCACCACCATGAATATCGAAACGTTCTCCTAAGTATTTGGTACTCATTACGGAGCACTCTACATGCCAACCCGGGAATCCTTCTCCCCAAGGAGAATCCCAACGCATGATATGCTCGGGAGCTGCTTTTTTCCAAAGCGCAAAATCTTCGTTATTTTTTTTCTCGTCCTGATTATCTAACTCCCTGCTGCTGGCCATGAGGTCATCTAGTACCCGCCCTGATAAGGTTCCGTAGTGATGAGATTCGCTGTATTTACGAACATCAAAATAGACGGAATCATTCACCTCATACGCCCACCCGTTTGCCAATAAAGCTTGGGTCATTTTTATTTGTTCAATGATATGACCTGTGGCTTTTGGCTCTATGCTTGGTGGTAATAAATTAAACTGTCTTAAAACTTTGTGAAAATCTAGGGCATATCGCTGTACAATTTCCATCGGCTCTAAGTTCTCGAGCCGTGCCTTTTTTGCAATTTTATCTTCACCAGTTTCGTCAGTATCATTTTCTAGATGACCGACGTCGGTAATATTTCGGACATAGCGAACCTTGTATCCGAGGTGCAGCAGATACCTATAGATGATATCAAAACTAAGAAAGGTACGGACATTACCTAAATGAACATCGCTATATAGCGTTGGACCGCAGACATACATGCCGACGAAGGGCGCATCGATGGGTTCAAATGTTTCTTTTTTTCTTGTCAGGGTGTTGAAAACCTTGAGATCTTTTAGCATGTGGCAAATTTACTAAATACTATCTTTTGTTTTGGAGTACAAATTAGATAATTATTTTATTCCTCGCAGGTTTTTATTTTTTTTTCATTATAACTTGTGTCTAAGCAGCTATTTATTTGAAATAATGAAATTTTAGCATACATTTGCAGTAGAAAGGATTTTGAATCAGTTTGAGGGGACACAAGTCCCCTCTTTTCTTATAAAAAATCGAAATTATGGACTTGCAAACGAGGTTGGAAAATATTGTTGAAAACAACATAGAAAATGAAACCCATTTTTTAGTGGACATTAATATTTTTGGTAATAAGGGGAAGAAGAAAGTCAGAATTCTATTGGATGGTGATGAGGGTGTAAGTATTGATGATTGTAGTAGGCTTAGCCGCAAGGTAAGTGATGTTATTGAAGAAGAGGAAATCATAGAGTCAGCATATATTTTAGAGGTGGCTTCGCCTGGCGTAGATTATGATTTGAAATTTAAAAGGCAGTATACTAAAAATATTGGACGTAGACTGAAAGTGCTGCTGTATGGTGGGGAGGAGAAAAAGGGAGCGTTGATGGAAGTGTGTGAAGCGGGTATTTTGCTTAAAGCAGAAAAAAAGAACAAAAAGAAGATAGAGTATTCGGAGGTGCATATAGCCTTTGAGGATATTGATAAAACGAATGTATTAGTTTCATTTAAGTAGAAAGAAAAATGGATGCGGGAACGTTAATTGAGAGTTTTGCCGATTTTGCAAAGACAAAAAATATAGACAGACCAACGATGATTAGGATTCTGGAAGATGTTTTCAGGACTGTAATCAGAAGGAAATATGAGCATGATGATAATTTTGATATTATTATTAACGCTGATAAGGGGGATTTGGAAATTTGGAGGATAAGAGAAGTCGTTGATGATAATTCAGAAGATATTTGGGATTATGATAAAATTAGTCAGACGGATGCAAAAAAAATTGAAGAGGATTTTGAGATTGGTGAAGAGGTAGCAGAAGAACTGAAGCTTGAAGATTTTGGTAGAAGGGCGGTGCTTACTGCACGTCAGACGTTGGTTCAAAAGATAAAAGATTTGGAGAAAGAGTATCTTTTCGATAGGTACAAAGAGATAGTAGGTGAAATTATCAATGCTGAGGTTTATCAAACGTTAAGCAGAGAGGCTTTGTTGATTGATAATGATGGTAATGAAATATCTATTCCTAAATCTGAGCAAATTCCTAAAGATAGATTTAGAAAAGGGGAATCTGTACGAGCGGTTGTAGAAAGAGTAGAGATGATTAACGGGAATCCTAAGATTGTGCTGTCAAGAACATCGCCGGTTTTCTTGGAGCGACTGTTTGAAGCGGAAGTCCCTGAGGTTTATGATGGCTTAATCACCATAAAAAATGTAGTAAGATCGCCTGGTGAAAGGGCAAAAGTAGCGGTAGAATCATATGATGATAGAATTGATCCAGTTGGCGCATGTGTGGGCATGAAAGGCTCCAGGATTCATAGTATTGTACGGGAATTGCAAAACGAAAATATTGATGTCATTAACTATACCGAGAATCTTGAGTTGTACATCACACGTTCTTTGAGCCCTGCAAAAGTGACAAGTCTGAAAATTGATGAAGATACTAAAAGGGTATCGGTATACTTGAAGCCTGACCAAGTATCTTTAGCGATAGGTAGGGGAGGACAAAATATAAAATTAGCAAGCAAACTCGTGGGTTACGAGATTGACGTATTCAGAGAACTTGCCGAAGGTGAAGAGGAAGATGTGGTATTGACAGAATTCTCGGACGAAATAGAGGAGTGGGTCATTGATGAATTGAAAAAAACAGGATTGGATACCGCTAAGAGTGTATTGGCACTTTCCAAAGAAGATTTGATTAGAAGGACTGACTTAGAAGAGGAGACTATTGATGGTGTCTTAAGTATTTTGGGTCAGGAATTTGAGCAGTAGTAAAGTTTAAGTAACAAAAGAAGTATGGCAGAAAAAATGATGAGGCTGAGTCAAGTAGCAAGAAAACTCAATGTGGGTAAAAACACCATTATTGAAGCGCTTGAAGGGAAGGGGTATGCGGTTGATAATAGCCCAAATGCTAAAATTTCTGTAGAGCAGTTCAATGCGCTTGCCCAAGAATTTGAATCTTCTCTTTTGGATAAAGAGGAGGCATCAAGTCTGACCATAGGTACCAAGCACAATGAAGACATTGTAATCGAGCAAGATACCATTACTCCTAAGGCTGATGAGCTAGAAAAAGAAATTTTGATAAAAGGGGTGTCTGCTCCCGAAACAATTCCTACCGAAGCCCCAAAAGAGGAGGAGAAGCCAAAAGAAGAAGCGTCAAAAACAAAATTGCAGGGAATTAAGGTAGTCGGAAAAATTGACTTAAATCCTAAAAAGAAAGAAGTGGTTATTCCTGAAAAGAAGGAAGAAGTTACCGAAGAGGTTGTTGAGAAAAAAGAAGAAAAGAAAGAGGAACCGCCAGTTGTTGATAAGGAGTTAATCAAGGCAAAAGCTGGGACGCTCAAAGGGTTAAAAGTTGTGGGTAAAATTGATTTGCCTGTCGCCAAAGAAAAAAAACCTCGTGCAGGAGCACCAGAAAGAGACAAGAAAAAGAGACCGCGAAAAAGAGTGGCTTTTAACAAAGGCGGTGCTGGTCAAGGAGGTCAGCAAGGCGGTGCTAGAAAGAAGGGTAATTTTGCAAACAAGAAAAGAGTAATTAAGGAAGAGCTTACTGATAAAGAGATTCAGGATAAGATTAAAGCAACTTTAGCAAGACTAAGTGGCGGAAAAGTTGACAGGGCTAAATATCGACGTGAAAAAAGATCATCTGTTGCAGATGCCACAGAAGAGCAACTACAAAAAGACCAGGAGGAATCTAAAACACTAAAGGTTACTGAATATATATCTGCGAATGATTTGGCGTCATTGATGGATGTATCTGTGAATGAAGTGATTTCTACTTGCATGTCATTGGGCATGTTTGTTTCAATCAACCAAAGGTTAGATGCAGAAGCAATCACAGTTATTGCGGATGAATTTAATTTTAACGTTGAATTTACTACTGCAGAGGACGAGGTGGTGGTTCAGGTGGAGGAAGATACAGCGGAATCTTTAATTGAGAGGGCGCCAATTGTAACGATTATGGGTCATGTTGATCATGGTAAAACTTCTTTGCTTGATTATATCAGAAGTACGCATGTTACAGACAAAGAAGCAGGAGGTATTACCCAGCATATTGGTGCCTATGATGTGACTACTGCAGCAGGTAAGCGAATTGCCTTCTTGGATACGCCTGGTCATGAGGCTTTTACAGCAATGAGGGCGAGGGGTGCAAAAGTTACGGATATTGTAATTATTGTCATTGCAGCAGATGATACGGTCATGCCTCAAACAAAGGAAGCACTGAACCATGCGCAAAACGCAGGGGTGCCAATTGTAATTGCGATTAACAAAATCGACCGACCCAATGCCAATCCTGATAGGATTAAGGAAGCACTTTCAGCCATGAATATTTTGGTAGAAGACTGGGGTGGAAAATATCAATGTCAAAACATATCAGCAAAAACTGGAGAGGGAATCGATGATTTATTGGAGAAGGTGTTACTAGAGGCAGAGTTGCTTGAATTGAAAGCCAATCCAAATAAGAATGCCGTTGGGACAGTAATAGAAGCTTCTCTGGACAAAGGACGTGGCTATGTTACGACGTTACTAGTACAAGAAGGAACATTAAAAGTTGGAGATATAGTGTTAGCAGGGGCGCATTTTGGTAAAGTGAAAGCGATGTTTGACCATACAGGGGATAGGCTCAAAAAAGTTGGTCCGGCAACACCAGTTCAGATTCTTGGTTTTGATGGTGCGCCGAGTGCCGGGGAGCAATTGAATGTAATGAGTTCGGATAGAGAGGCGCGTGAAATAGCGAATAAAAGAGAGCAGATTCAACGTGAGCAAAGTATTAGAACTAAAAAACATATTACACTGGATGAAATTGGTAGAAGACTAGCCATTGGTACTTTCAAAGAATTAAATATTATTGTAAAAGGTGATGTGGATGGTTCTGTGGAAGCGTTGTCAGATTCATTGCTGAAACTTTCAACGGAAGAAATTCAGGTGAATATTATCCATAAGGCTGTAGGACAAATTTCGGAATCAGATATATTGTTGGCTTCGGCTTCTGATGCAATTGTCATTGGTTTCCAAGTTAGACCTTCTCCAAGTGCAAGGAAACTTGCGGAGACAGAAGATATTCAGATTAAGCTGTACTCTATTATTTATGCTGCCATCGACGAAATAAAAGATGCGATGGAAGGGCTACTTGCTCCGACTGTTGAAGAGGTAATCACTGGGAATATTGAAGTACGGGAAATATTCAAAATCTCTAAAGTGGGAACAATTGCAGGGTGTTATGTGCTTGATGGATTTGTGAAGAGGTCAAATCAAATCCGTTTGATTAGAGACGGAATTGTGACATACACTGGTGATATTGGGCAGTTGAAGCGTTTCAAAGATGATGTGACTGAGGTGAAGAAAAGCTTTGAATGTGGTATCAGTATTAAGAATTTTAATGATATCAAGGTAGGAGATGTGATTGAAGGGTTCGAAGAAAGAGAGATTAAGAGAAAGCTATAAATTAGTAAAATATTGTAAACTTAAAACCTTCCGGATTTGTTAGAATCAGAAGGTTTTTTTGTTTTTAGAAAACGAAAATTATATAAAATGGACGTAGAAAAGAAAGCGCTCAATGATATATTGAATCAACTGAAATCTAAGGCTTGCCTTAAGCAGAAGGCATTTAAAAATATGATGGATGTATTTGCTTCCTTAAAGCAGGAAGCAGAAGCACTTTCAGTAAAACTGAACGAAAAAATCCAAGAGATTGACAAATCTGTTGTGGTGAAATTATCAGAAAAAAATGAATTTGAATTTCAGGTCAAGGTGGGGTCTGATGTTTTGATTTTCACGTTGACCACTAATATCGTTACTTTTAAAAACGAGTATGCGGTTATGCAAAGCGAGTATGTTCAGGAAAAGGAGGAGCGTAAATACTTTGGGCAAATTCTAGTTTATAATTTTATGGCAGACTCTCTAAAGTATGATCGGCTGGACGACCCAGGCTATTTGATTGCTAGAGTATTAATCAACCATGAAAACCATTTTTATGTGGAGGGTGTAGATCAGCTTAATTTTTTATTTTCAGATATAAGCAATAACATTATCTCTAAAGAGTGGTTACGGTTGGTGATTGAAAAGTGTATCAGCGCAGCGATTGATATGGATTTGATTGGCGCCAACTATCCTGATATAAAAATTACGACGCTTCAGCAAAAAATGAAAGATGAAAGACCGATGGGTGAGGGGCAGAAACTAGGTTTCCAGATGAAAAGTATGGGGCAGATTAAGGGGTAGGAATTTTCAAATATATTTTCAACCTACCCAACCACTTTTGTCGTATTATCGGTTGCTTCTTTATTGGCTAGCTGTCCACAGGCGGCGTCAATGTCTTTTCCCCGGCTTCTTCTGATGTTTACATTCATTCCTTTGGCAGTAAGGAAGTTGGCAAAGTTCTCTAACTTATCTTCCTTGGTATTTATAAAGTCAGCATTGTCAATCGGATTGTACTCAATGATATTAATTTTGCTGGGTACTTTTTTTGCAAAATTATAGAGTTCTCTCGCATCTTCTATGCTATCATTAAAATCATTAAAGACAATGTACTCAAATGTAATCGGGTTGTCTGTCTGTTTGTAGAAATATTGTAACGCCTCCATTAATGATTGGAGGGAATTGCTTTCGTTGATGGGCATGATTTTATTCCGCTTTTCGTCGTTTGCAGCATGGAGTGATACGGCTAAATTAAATTTGACGCCATCATCCCCTAGCTTTTTAATCATTTTAGCAATGCCAGCGGTAGAAACAGTAATTCGCCGCGATGCCATGTCAAGTCCTTCCGTGGAAGTGACAAGCCTGGTAGACTCAAGCATATTGGCGTAGTTAAGCAACGGCTCGCCCATGCCCATATAGACTATGTTTGTCAATGGCTTTTGATAGTATTCTTCCGCTTGTTTTTTGATTAAAACTACTTGATCATAAATTTCGGCAGCCTCTAAATTTCTCATCCGAGTTAAGTAACCTGTCGCACAAAATTTACAACTCAACGAGCAGCCCACTTGCGATGAAATACAGGCAGTCATACGTTTTTTTGTAGGAATCAAAACACCTTCTACAATGTTTCCATCATGTAGTTTGAAAGTTGACTTG
Source organism: uncultured Roseivirgaceae bacterium (assembly GCA_964424205.1). GTDB lineage: Bacteria > Bacteroidota > Bacteroidia > Cytophagales > Cyclobacteriaceae > CAYRIF01. Next base: position 7,281 of record CAYRIF010000186.1, read on the forward strand.
ATGGTGCGATCGCTACTAATTTGCACCTGGTCTATTTGTACGGCCCTGATTTCAAAATGTGTTTTGAGCATATCTCGTGTACTCAAAGAGAGGTTAGTCATCTCATCAAAGCTATGCGCAGATTTTTTCCACAACCATTCATACACCTGTTTGGCTCTGAAAGCTTTCTCGCCATTTTCTACGAAAAAAGCTTTTAACTTTTCTAAGTCAAATTTTCGGATGTCCTGTTTTGGATTTTCTGCTGCCATGTTGCAAAGTTACGTAATTAGCATTTCTGAAAAAATTA
>CAYRIF010000187.1:0-7414 GCA_964424205.1 uncultured Roseivirgaceae bacterium
CAAAGGTCAATCTCTTCCATATGTGCAAAATAGCTAGCATCTAATCCGCCTGCCTCATGGTAAGCAGATGCTCTTAAAAATAGGCACGCTCCTGTTGCCCAGAACACTTCTATGTCATCATCATACTGACCATTATCCTCTTCCAAGGTTTCAAAAATACGCCCTCGACAAAAAGGATATCCCAACGTGTCAATAAATCCACCAGCCGCACCAGCATATTCAAATTTTCCCCGCTCAGCATAAGATAGAATTTTTGGCTGACATGCTGCAATTTTCTTATCACTATCCATCAAGTCAATTACAGGTGCTATCCAGTTTTCAGTGACCTCAATATCTGAATTGAGCAAAACATAGTATTCTGCTGCTATTTGTTCCAAAGCTAATTTATAACCTCCACTATAACCTGCATTTGAGTCAAATTTTATGAGCGTAACCTTTGGGAATTTGTCTTTCAGTAATTGTATAGAATCATCTGTCGAACAATTATCTACCACAATGATTTGGTGACCAACACTAAATTGCTCCACAATGGGCAAGAATTTTTCGAGGTAATTCCTACCATTATAGTTAAGTATGACAATGGCTACTTTGACCATGCCCTAAAACATGCCGCCTAAGTCCATTCCAGGGATGTTTGGAATAAGTCCCTCTGTTGATTTCTTCATCTCCTCCTTAGCCAATACATCTACCCCCTCCAATGCCTTGTTCACCGCTGCAATAATCAAGTCTTTCATCATTTGCTCGTCTTCCGGCTTAATCAAGTCTTTGTCTATCTCCAAAGCAATTAACTGCTTCTTCCCGTTCACGGTTGCCTTCACCAAACCAGCGCCTGATTCAGCGGTTGTTTTTATCGTGCCCAATTTTTCTTGGGCTTCTTTTATTTTTGACTGGGCCTCTTTTAACTTGCCCATCATTTTCATCATATCAAACATATCCTTAACTTTAGGTAATTAATCTGACTGCAAAAGTATTGCATTCTTGGATTGATTCAAAAACACCTAAAATATGCCTATCATATTTCTATGCTACCGATAAATACATTACATGTAATAGCATTGCGAAAACTCATTCTTAACGAGAAATAACAGCCATTCAGCTATTTTAACTTCTTTTTCTTGTCGTTTAATCTTAAATTTATTACATTTGTTATAGATGAGTGATACTAAATACTTACTCATTCAAATACACATTCACCACCACAATATTTTTACGCTGTACGAGTTACAGTGATGTGTGTTTAATTTTAAACTTTTTAAACTATGAATGTTTTAGAAAAAATCAACCTTATTAGTTCAATCAAAGACGGCAAACAAAAATTCATCAATGAGTATGAAATGGTGCAGAGCCATTTAGACAGGTTGTATACTGCAAGCAATCAAGAAAAATTTATTGAAGAAATGAGATTTTATGATTTCATTGTTAATCAGTGGGATGACTACAGGTTTAATATGGAGAAAAAGCATTTGAATTTGAATTAGCAGCGTGTTTTGAAAATAGTTAAATTTTGGTTTGTGGAGACATAAACCAAGGAGTAGAACAACTTTTCTAAAGTTTAGAATTTTAGAAAAGTTAGCATTACAATTTTACTCAGAAAGCTCCAACCAACGATTCTCTTTTTCTTCCAGTTGTATGGAAATTTGTTTGATATCACTTGACCAGGCTGCCAGCGTCTCATGGTCAATATTATTGCTTTCGGAATTCAACTTATTAACCAACACTGATTTTTGGTTTTCCAAATCAGCCATTTCCTTTTCCAGCGTTTCTAATTCTCTCTTTTCGTTAAAACTTAGTTTTTTAACACCTACTTCATTGGTCTTCGCTTTTTCTTGCTTTGGTTTTTGTTTTTTTACGGCAGTATTTTTTGGAGCGTTTAATAATTTCTCTCGATAATCAGTATAGTTTCCTCCAAAATTATTGATGACACCATCCCCTTCAAAAACAAATAAATGATCTACCAATTTATCCATAAAATAACGATCATGAGATACAATCATCAGGCATCCTTCAAAACTATTCAAATACTCCTCAAAAATATTAAGTGTCAAAATATCCAAGTCATTGGTAGGCTCATCCAGTATTAAGAAATTGGGTTGCTTGATTAGCGTGAGCAGCAATTGCAAACGACGTTTCTCTCCTCCACTCAACTTGCTTATCATATTATATTGTGTGGCAGGTGGAAACTGAAATAAATTCAATAGCTGCGAGGCACTAACCTCGCTCCCATCTTTGAGTACAATCAACTCTGCCTGCTCCTTCATCACATCCGCCACACGTTTCTTTTCATCAAAAACAATCTCCTCCTGCGTATAATGTGCCACATTAGTTGTTTGTCCAAAATCTATTTCACCACTATCAGGAAGTATGTCTTTTGTTAGAATTTTCAAGAATGTAGATTTTCCGACGCCATTTTTACCCACAATCCCTATCCTATCTCCCCGCTTGAAAGTATAAGAAAAATCTTCGATTAATTTCAAGTCGCCGTAGCTTTTATAAAGATGCTCCAACTCCAATATTTTTCGTCCCTGACGAGTGGTTTTCACTTTAATTTCCATGCCACTTTTGGTCAAGTTTTTACTCGCCTTGTCCTGCAAATCATAGAAGGCATCTTCCCTATATTTTGCTTTGGTACCTCTTGCTTTAGGCTGCCTTCGCATCCACTCTAGTTCTTTTTTCATCAAGTTTCGAGCCTTCCCAACCTCCGCTGCCTCAATCTCTTCTCTTTCCTGTTTTTTCTCCAAAAAATAGACATAATTCCCTTTGTACTTATACAAATTCCCTTGGTCAATTTCCAATATTTCATTGGTCACCCGTTCCAAAAAATAGCGATCATGCGTCACCATAATCAGTGAGATATTTTGAGAGGCTAAGTAATTTTCAAGCCACTCAATTGCTCCCAAATCTAAATGGTTAGTCGGTTCATCAAGAATCAAAAAATCAGGCTGTTGAATCAATACCTTTGCAAGCGCCACACGTTTCTTTTGCCCTCCCGAAAGCTCATCTACCATTTGCTCTACATCATCTATCCCCAACTTTCCCAACACTTGCTCCACGGTACTTTCATAATCCCAAGCATGCAACCGCTCCATATCCTCAAGCAACCCCTGCAGCTCATCTGCCTCCTCACTAGCTTCTACTTTGGCGAGGGCATGCTGGTATTTTTTTATCGTTTCTGTGATTTCCGTCCCACCATCAAAGAGCGCATCCAGAATGGTATGTCCTGCTTCAAACTCAGGAGATTGGCTTAAAAAAGCAACATTTAACCCATTCCTAAAAGATATTTTCCCTGAGTCAGGATTTTCCACACCTGCCAATAATTTCAACAACGTTGATTTTCCACAACCATTAATCCCCACCAAAGCTACTTTTTGCCCTTGACTAATGCCAAAAGTAATATTCTCGAAAAGCAATTTCTCACTATAATTTTTACTGACGTTCTCAACTGATAAATAATTCATGGCGCAAAGATAGCAAACGGTTAGTTAGTGCCAACAAAAGATAAATGGTTATGAAATTATTATATAGTTATTATCTATCTTCGCCCCTTATGAGCACTATCGACATTGTCATTATTCTTGCCTCCGGTGTATTTGCAGGCGTGGTCAATTCCATTGCTGGTGGTGGTTCTTTACTAACCCTACCAGTACTTATATTTTTAGGATTACCACCAAGTGTCGCTAATGGCACCAATCGATTATCCATCCTATTGGGCAACCTATCCGCCATTAGTGGCTACCGCAGCAAAGGCATTTTTGTTTTTCCATATGGGTTATGGCTTGGTATTTCAGCAACGGTTGGCGCTATCCTAGGCGCTAAAATATCCATTGATATCAAAGGAGAACTTTTTAATCACATATTGGCAGTTGTCATGATTTTAGTCGCCATTAACATTGTGTTTAATCCTTTCAAAAAGTTCGTTTCAGAACATGAAAACATGACCAAAAAAAATCAATGGATTGGTATTATTTCTTTCTTTTTTGTAGGGATTTATGGTGGATTTATACAGGCAGGTGTAGGGTTTATTATTATTGCTGTACTCACCGCTGTCAACGGTTTTGATTTGGTAAAAACCAATAGCATCAAAGTATTGGTGGTCTTTATTTATACCGTTGCCGCATTTTCGTTATTCGTTATTGAAGGAAGAGTGCACTGGAAATATGGTTTTATTTTGGCGACAGGAAATATTCTAGGCTCATGGATTGGCAGCCGGTGGTCGGTAGGGAAAGGTGATAAAATCATCAAACCTATCTTACTTGTGATGGTGGTTGTGATGGCGGTGAAATTGTGGTTTTTTTAGAATAATTATTCCGTCTCGGTCGCCTCTCCCATTGCAGGTAATTCAGCATTCTTTTTAGCTATTTCCTCACCCTCACTAACTCCCTCCTCATCACTATACCTAATCAAACCATACATCATCACCAAACTGCTAACTACAATAATCAGTAAAAGCACGGCTGTATTAAACTGCGGTGCAATCAGTTCCTTCGGAATGGCATAAAATAATAAGATAGTAATCAAGCCTCTAGGCGCAACCAAGAGTGCAGGTTTCATTTGTTTACTATTAAATAGCTTGAGTGCACCAAATCGAGTACCATACATGAAAACCAAAATAATCAAGCCAATCAGATAAATAATTGGATCATTCAGTCCATTGAGCGTAATCGACATCCCGAAAATAATGAAAAAGAAAGTGCGTATGATAAAAGAACTTTCAACCACCAAAAGTTTAATATCCTTTAATAAATGGTCTATGCCTATATCGCTGATTAACTTTTTCAATGGTCCTTTAAAAAATACTTCTGAGTTATTAATCATCAAACCAAATGCTAAAACGAATATTAGAGATGACAGGTGAAACAATTTTCCCACAGAATACAATAATAACAATACTGCTATTGGCAAAAATAACTTCACGTCCCCTTCTAGCTTTTGAACAAAATAAATCATGGCAAAGCCAAGTACAATAGAAATGAGCATGGTCACACCAATATTTCCTGCGATATTAAGTGCTATATCCTGTGCTGTAGTCAAACGTAATGAGTCAATGGTAAAATAAAAAATCATAATCCCAATGATATCAGAAAATGCTGCTTCAAAAATCAGAAATTCTTTCTTTTCATGTGACAGATTTTTTACACTCGGAATAATAATAGCACTACTCATAATGGCTAGAGGGATTGCATATATCAATGCCTGCACAAACGTCATCTCAAAGTACAAGTGAAATCCATAGGCAATACCAAAGGAAGTAATGAGCAATAAACTTATGGCAATCGTAAATGCTTTTACAATTAACCCAAATTTTTTCTTCTCCAGGTGCAAATCTAGTGCTGCCTCCAGCACAATCATAATTAATCCTACATTTCCCAAAAATTCTAAGATTGGCTTAATCTTATATTCATCAATTTTGATAAACTGACCTATAAAAAACCCCGTAACAATTAATAATATAACTGCGGGGATATTGGTTTTTCGCGAAATAGCATTGTATACAAATGATAAGATGATAATGAGAGAAATTCCTATCATTACCCAGTAAATGTTGATGTTTTCCATAGTTTGATTTTAACAAATATTAATATTTTTATAAATCTATAAAAATATTAACTGCATTCAATTATAAAGCTACTTTATCACCTCATTGACGTTAGCCACCACATAGTAGCGTGGATCATTTACATCTTCCTCTATCAGCTCATCAAAATGAAGGCTTGCTTTGCGCAAAATTCTTTTGCAATCTGCACTGAGGTGCAGTAGCTTAATTTCTTTACCTGCTGCTTCATATTTTTCAATAATATTGGATATCGCTTCCACACCCGAATGATCACTAACTCGAGATTCTATAAAATCTATTTCAACTTTCTTTGGATCATTTTTTACATCAAATTTTGAAATGAATGCCATAGTAGAACCGAAAAATAAGGGACCCCATATTTCGTAAACCCTTGTACCATCTTCTCGATCATGTTTTCTTGCTCGAATACGTGTAGCATTTTCCCAAGCAAATACCAATGCAGAAACAATCACACCAACCAGCACTGCTACTGCTAAATCTTCGAAATAAGTAATCGCTGAAACAATCACAATCACTAGTGCATCAGACAGCGGAATTTTATGCAAAATACCTAAACTCGCCCATTCGAAAGTACCCACAACCACCATAAACATCACACCTACCAATGCTGCAATCGGTACTTGCTCTATCAATGGCGAAGCAAAAAGCACAAAACTTAGTAGCGTCAATGATGCCACAATTCCAGACAATCGCCCCTTTCCTCCTGAATTTACATTGATTAACGACTGCCCAATCATCGCGCAACCACCCATGCCTCCAAAAAATCCGTTCACAATATTAGCCGTCCCCTGCGCTACACATTCTTTGTTACCACTCCCCCTTGTTCCTGTCATCTCATCAATCAAGTTCAGCGTCATTAATGATTCTATCAATCCAACTGCCGCCATAATAAACGCATACGGCAAAATCAATTTAAATGTATCCCAATTTAAAAGCGACAACATGCTCGTATCAAACTGTGGCAAACCTCCTTTAAGTCCTGTTCCACCACCGTCTTTGATAAAAGAACCAACTGTACTCACGTCCAAATTCATTCCAATTACTATCGCTGAAACTACAATAATTGCCGTCAAGGCTGCTGGAATTTTCTTTGTGATTTTTGGTAAAAAAACCATGATCGCCATGGTCAGCGCCACCAATCCTATCATCAAATAAAGGGATGAACCGTGCATCCATTGCATCATGGATTCTCCATCAATCATCACTTTTTCTTTAAACATGCCTAGCTGCGAAGCAAAAATCACAATTGCCAAACCATTTACAAATCCAAGCATTACTGGATGAGGAATCAAACGCACAAACTTTCCTAATCGTAGGAAACCTGCAGCAATTTGTATCATTCCCATAAGCAATAGTGCCAAAAATAAGTATTGCAGTCCTACACCCGCTCCTACCTTATTTCCCTCTACAATCAACGAAATAATCACCACGGCTATCGCACCTGTGGCTCCTGATATCATACCCGGTCGTCCGCCAAATACCGCCGTAATCAATCCCATCATAAAGGCACCATATAGTCCTACTATTGGTGGTATATCCGCTACAAATGCAAAAGCCACTGCCTCAGGCACCAATGCCAACGCTACTGTCAGTCCCGATAATATATCGTTTTTGGCATTCTCTTTGGTGGTGATTTGATATTTCATTTGTTGTAATTTTTTTTATTAAAAAAGGCATCCGCCAACCTGCGGATGCCTACGTGAACTCGGAGGGAGTCCCCGATATTACTTCCCCCATGCAACATACATCGGGACAGGCTTCTCCTCCATCCTCAATAAAGCTAGCGCGTACATTAACCACTTATGTGAACTCGGAGGGAGTCCCCGATATTACCTCCCTCAT
>CAYRIF010000188.1:0-2944 GCA_964424205.1 uncultured Roseivirgaceae bacterium
GTGTTAAAAATCCATCACGGATTTTTAAGGTGCAAGAATTTTTGTGCTATGCTGTAAAATCCTTGCACGTCAAACCGTAAAACTAATTAATTACTTGATGATCAACATATTAACGTTCAGCAGACCCTATTTAACTAGTTACTATCTCTTTTTAAAAGGGTAAAATATTCCTTGAAAATAAAATCAGAACTAGGTGCAACGGCAACTTCAAAAGTACCAGGTTCTGCTTTAAGTTTCATGTTCTGTCCGTAGAATTTTAAATCCTCGGCACTAATGGTAAAAATAATCCGCTTGCTTTCTCCTTTTTTGAGAAACACTTTTTGAAAGCTTTTTAATTCTTTAACTGGGCGAGTAATACTTCCCACTTTATCATGAATGTACAACTGAGCTATCTCATACCCGTCATAGTCTCCTGTGTTGGAAATCTTGACACTTACAGTCAACGATTTGGAAAATGTAATTTCTTTTGTAGAAAGCTTTAGATCAGAATATTCAAAAGTTGTATAACTTAAACCATAACCAAACGGGTATAATGGTGTATTGGGTGTATCAATATAATTAGACTTGAAATCTTGTCTAGGATGGTCGGGACTTATTGGGCGTCCCGTATTTTTCATATTATAGTATATGGGCACTTGACCAATATTACGAGGAAATGTTACGGTCAATTTTCCCGAAGGGTTATAATCGCCAAATAAAACATCGGTAATACCTGAACCCCCCATTGTTCCCGGAAACCAAGTTTCTAAAATGGCGTCCACCATTTGATCTTCGGCAGAAAGATCCAAAGGTCTCCCATTCATCAACACCAAGATGATTTGTTTGTCTGGCACTTCCTCTACAATTTTCTTTATCAATTTTGTCTGAATTCCGGGTAATTTAATATTGGCTCGTGAGGCTGCTTCTCCACTCATGTCATAATCTTCGCCCACTACAATCAGCACTACATCCGCTTTCTTTGCTACTGTGATGGCTGCAGCAAAACCACTTTCATCATCTGATTCTATGGTGCAACCCTTTGCGTACAAAATTTGCTCATCATTCACAGATCCTAACAGTCCCTCATAAACACTAACGGCTTTCCCTCTTCGGTCTCCTGCTGCTCCCCAATTGCCAATGATATTTTCCTCATCTTTCGCCAATGGGCCAATCAAGGCAATTGTTTCGTTTTTACTTAAAGGTAAAGCGTGATTTTCATTCTTCAATAATACAGATGAAGCAGCCACTGATTTTCTGGCGGCGTCTAAAAATTCCTTTTTATAAATGGTTTCCTTTTCACGCCTCTCATCGCTGTATCGATAAGGGTCGTCAAATAAGCCCAATTTAAATTTGGCATCCAAAATTTTTCTGCAGGCAGCTTCTACTACCTCAAGTTTTACGTACCCCTCCTCAATCAGTTTTTTTAAATACAACCTATATATATCACCCATCATATCCATATCTACACCAGCATTCATGGCCTGACGTCCTGCATCTTTCTCGTTATTTGCAAAGCCGTGTGCAATCATCTCATTAATAGCAGTGTAATCTGATACCACGAATCCGTTAAACTGCCATTCCCCTCTTAGAATATCTCTGCATAAAAATTTATTTCCCGATGCCGGCACACCATTTAACTCATTGAATGCCGTCATAAATGTTTCCACGCCAGCATCAACAGCAGCCTTAAAAGGAGGTAAATAAGTGTTACGTAATTCTGCTTCTCCCATGTTAACGGTGTTATAATCCCTACCTGCTTGTGCTGCTCCATAGCCTGCAAAGTGTTTGGCACATGCTAAAATGGTATTATTTAAGGTTAAATCTTCTTGTTGAAAACCTTTGACATACGCCTTTGAAATTTGACACCCTAAATATACATCTTCACCAGCACCTTCAGAAATTCTACCCCAACGTGGGTCGCGGGCAATATCCACCATTGGGGCAAATGTCCAGTGAATCCCTTCGGCAGAGGCTTCTTCAGCGGCAATTCTTGCACTATTTTCGATGAGCTGTAAATCCCAGCTGGCTGCCAAGCCCAAGTTAATTGGAAAAATTGTTCTATGGCCATGAATTACGTCATAACCGAAAAGCAAAGGGATGCCTAAGCGCGTTTCTTCAACTGCGATTTTTTGAAGATTTCTTGTTGCCCTGGCTGAGTACACATTTAGCATGGCACCCACATTACCTGCTCGAATATGTTCTTTATTATCACTGCTTACTTTAGAACCTGTCTTGGCCCAAAAACCACTGAACATGACAGTTTGTCCAATCTTTTCATCCAAAGTCATTACATTCATTAAAGAATCTACCTGATCGGCATAAGGAGATACTGTTCTTGACACACCTGAAGTTGTAGAAGAGATTTTCTGGTTATTGCACCCACTGATTGAAAATATTAAAGTAACAATTGCAATTACTATTTTTTTACTTTTCATCATTAAATTTTAATTTAAGCATTAAAGGATTTTTTAGATTGTTTTTTCATCTTTTTCTTAATTTCATCCAACGCCAAATTACCTACACTGCCAATATGTGTATGGTTTAAGTTTTTATTAGGTTGAAATTGACCGCTTTCTATCTCTTCTCCCACCTTTTTATAAGCTTCTCTGAATGAATGTCCTGCTTGCACAAATTCGTTTACTCTTTCTACGCTGAAAAGGTAATCGTACTTGTCATCATCCAAAATATTTTTATTCACCGTGATTTGTTCCAGCATAAAAACGCTCATATTCAAACAATCATTTATTTCATTAATCGCTGCCATGATTGGTTCTTTCAGCAGTTGAAAATCTCGGTGATAACCGCTCGGTAAATTATTGGTCATCAGCATCATCTCATTCGGAACAGCTTGCAACTTGTTTGTTTTAGCCCTAATTAATTCAAAAACATCAGGATTCTTCTTGTGCGGCATAATGCTACTACCCGTAGTTAACTCATCAGGAAACCCAATGAATCCAAAGTTTTG
>CAYRIF010000188.1:3044-7403 GCA_964424205.1 uncultured Roseivirgaceae bacterium
TCCTTCAAATACAAATGCATGTCCACCAGCACTTGGTCATTCCTAGACCTTGCAGTATGAATTTTCTTTCCAGTATCTCCTAACTTTTCGGTGAGCAAATATTCAACGTAGGAATGTATGTCCTCAAAATTTTCAGGAATGGAAAACTCACCTTTAGCTATTAACGCTAAGAGGTTTTCTAGTTCCTTTTTCAAATCTGTTAATTCCGTTTCAGAAATAATGCCGACTTGCTGAAGCATTGTAGCATGTGCTAATGAACCTAATACGTCATATTTTGCCAATGCATTATCTAATTCACGGTCATTACCAACCGTGAATGCGTCTACGATTTCTGCTGTTTTTTTTCCTTTATCCCAAAGTTTCATATGTCTATTTTTATGTTTTACGCAGATTATGCTCCCGAGCTATCGGGATTCGCCGAACTAATTAATAAAGGTTCATGCATAAACTGAGATCTGTTTCTTTAGTCACTTTTCAAAGGAGCATGCTCCCCTGCTGTAATTTTTCTATTAATTTAATATATATATCAATCCCTTTTTCTATTTCCTCTACATAAATAAACTCGTCCGCTGTGTGGGAGCGATTTGAATCACCTGGACCGCACTTGACAGATGGCCATGACATGAGTGCTTGGTCGCTACAAGTAGGAGAAGATGCTAAATTTATTTTCAAATCAACAGCGCTCCTCACCAACGGATGTGATTTTTCAATCCCAGACGGTTGCAACCTTGTAGAACGTGGTACTACCTTACTTTGCACATTTGATTTTATTATTTCCAATACATCTTCGTTGGTGTAAGCATCAGTCATGCGTACATCCACCGTGAATTTACAGGTGGCAGGAATCACGTTATGCTGATTGCCTGCTTCAATCACGGTTACGTTCATTTTTATTTTTCCTAGCATCTCCGATATCTTAGGGAAAGCAAATGCTTCAAACCATTTTATATCTTCCATTGCTTTATATATTGCATTGATTCCCCCCTCCCGTGCGGCGTGTCCCGCCTTACCTTCAGCATAACAGTCTAGCACCATCAACCCTTTTTCCGCAATGACCAATTCCATCAATGTCGGTTCCCCCACAATTGCAAAATCCACTTTTGGCAAAGACTTTATCGCTCTTTCCACTCCATCCATTCCTGAAATTTCTTCTTCAGCACTTGCCAAAAAAATAACATTAATGGGCGACTCTTTGTCGTAAAAGTAAATAAAAGTTGCCAAAAGGCTCACCAATGCACCCCCTGCATCATTGCTACCCAATCCGTATAGTTTACCGTCAGTCACTTCTGCTTCAAAAGGATTTTTAGTATAAGCCGCATTTGGTTTAACTGTGTCATGGTGGGAGTTTAATAGTAACGTTGGTTTATTCGTGTCGTAATATTTATTCAATGCCCAAATATTATTCAAGTCTCGCTTTGTTTCGATTCCTTTTCCCGAAATAAAATTGAATAAGATATCAGCAGTCATATCCTCCTCTTTTGAAAATGACTGTGTTTCAATGAGTTGCATTAACAAATTTATGTATTCTTCTTTTTTCATTTTTATATTTTATTATCTCACCCCATGGTCTGTGTCTTCACAGACTACCTCCTATTCAATCAGGGTCGCTCCTACGGAGCTTCTATACAATTTTCGTTTTTCCTACAAACAGTATGCCCCTTCAGGGCTTTTTTCATTCTTACCGCAATCTCCATGGTCTGTGTCCCCACAGACAATCACCTATTCAATCAGTTCAATCACCACAACCTAGCATTTTGTCAGGTCGCTCCTACGGAGCTTCTATACAATTATTCGTTTTTCCTACAAACAGGATGCCCTTTCGGAGCTTTTTTCATGCTATTTCTTGGACTGCGTCACAGACCCTTACCGCTTCAAAACCGTTCCCCCAGCTAAATTTTTAAAGTTAGCAATTCGTACCTTATTCACGCCTTTCCTAATTGATTCAAAAGCATTGTCCAACTTTGGAATCATCCCTGCCGTAATTATTTTGTTCTCTTTTAAACCTTTAAATTTTTCTAATGATAGTTCACCAATGACAGAATTATCATCAAACTCATCTAATAATACGCCGTTTTTATCAAAACAATAAACTAATTCCACTTCATATTTTTCAGCGCATGTCTTAGCTATTTCCGCAGCGATGGTATCGGCATTGGTGTTGAGCAAGTTTCCTTCCCCGTCATGAGTTAACGCCGCAAACACAGGCGTGATTTTATTGGATAAAAAATAATCAAGATGATGCATATTCACACCATTTTCAGCAATATCTCCTACAAATCCATAGTCAATGGTAGCAACCTTTCGTTTTGTTGCTTTGATAATATTCAAATCCGCACCTGTTAACCCAATTGATTGAATTCCTCTCTCTTGTAATTGTGCTACCATTTTTTTATTTACTCCTGCATACACCATGGTCACAATCTCTAACATAACAGCATCGGTAATTCTTCGCCCATCCACCATTTTCACTTCAACGCCAGTTTTCTCTGCTCGTTTTGTAGCAATGTTCCCTCCACCATGCACTAAGATTTTTGGTCCTTTGATTTTAGAAAATTCATTTAGAAAATGCTTACAACTAGCAGTCGCTTCTATTACTTTCCCTCCTATTTTTATTACTTTTAGTTTCATGTTCTTGGTATTAAGTCCTAAGTCCTATTCTCTTAAGTCTTTATTCTATTGTCTCTTCTCTTTTTAACCATATAAGAAATATATAAGTACCATGCGTCCAGTCTTATGTCCTATGTCTTCGAGTCTTATGTCTTACTTCAATTTTCTTTTCTCTTCTCTTTTTTTACCATATAAGGCATTTAAGGTTATATAAGTACTATGTATCAAGTCCTATGTCTTCGAGTCTTATGTCTTACTTCTATTTTCTTTACTCTTCTATCTTTTATCTTCTTACCTTAGACCTCTCAATTCTTCGAGGTGACAACACAAAAAATATTAGTAACCTTTCTCAATCAACTTCTTCAAAACCACCTGCGCTGACAATACCCGATTGGCAGCTTGCTGATATACCAGCGAGTTATCAATCACCTCATCTGTTGCCACCACATTTCTACGAATGGGTAAGCAGTGCATAAATTTTCCATGATTGGTCAGGTTCATTTTCTCCTGAGTCACTGTCCAATCGTTATTATCGCCGATATGCTTTCCGTAATCTTTATACGAACCCCAGCTCTTGCAATACACAAAATCAGCCCCTTTAAATGCTTCCTCCTGATTATAGTTCACTTCAATTTTCGCTGTAAATTCTTCCTTCAGTTCATATCCTTTCGGATGTGTCAACACCACTTCTGCCTCTATTTTTTTTACCCATTCCAAAAATGAATTGATTACTGCCTGTGCCAGTGGTCTAGGGTGTGGTGCCCAGGTAACTACAATTTTTGGTTTTTTTATTCCTTGCTGTTTGATGGTGATTAAATCTGCCAAGGATTGCAACGGATGTAACGTTGCCGACTCTAAAGAAATGACAGGGACGGTTGAATATTGTACAAAAGCATTCAGTACTTTTTCCTCGTAATCACCTTCTCTACTTTTTCCATCTGCAAATGCTCGTACTCCAATTATATCGCAATACTGACTCATCACCCTCGCCATATCTTTTACATGCTCTTGTGAGTTGCTGTTCATGATTGCCCCTTCTTCAAATTCTATACTCCATCCACCCTCTTTCATATTCATGACTATTGGATTCATACCGAGATTTTGGGCTGCCTTCTGCATGCTTAACCTTGTACGTAAACTAGAGTTGAAGAATACTAATCCAACAGTTTTGCCGTCTCCAATATTAGAGTTCTTTAAGGCGATTGCCTCCTCAACCAATTGCGCAACATTCTCAACATCTTTGACCGAACAGAAATTTTTCATTTTTTATTTATTTAAGTATTCACTAATTGCTTCAAATAACGCATCAATCTCTTTCGTTGTTATTGTCAAGGGAGGAATGATTCGCAATACATTTGGATTTGATGAGCCTCCCGTCACCATCTTCTTTTCATTGATAAGGAAGTTTTGTAACGCCTTCACTGGAAAATCAAACGCCATCCCTATCATTAGACCTCTACCTAATACTTTTCTGATATTAGCCAGTCCCTCCAATTTATTTTTGGCATACTTCCCTACTTTCTCTGCATTGTTAAGCAAACCTTCATCTTTCATAACACTCGCCACAGAAATACCAGCCGCACATGCTAAATAACTACCGCCATAAGTAGTGCCTAACATGCCTTTGGCAATATCAATCCCATTTTTTATCAATACGCCCGCAAGGGGAAAACCATTGCCAATTCCTTTTGCCATGGTTATCATATCAGGTTTTATTCCCGACCATTGGTGCGCAAAATACTTCCCCGACCT
>CAYRIF010000189.1:0-7385 GCA_964424205.1 uncultured Roseivirgaceae bacterium
GTTGGTAAAAAGTGTCATGGATTTGGGTGATAGTTTTACAAAAGACACTGGTATCACCCTGCACTATGCTGGGCTTCCTTTTGTGCGAACCATCCTCGCAGGAAAGGTGAAAAAGGAATTGCAATTTTTCCTTTTCCTTTCTGTTGTGGTTACTGGATTAATTTTACTGCTGTTTTTCCGGTCTTGGGATGCGGTGGTTTTTCCGTTGATACTTATCGGCATGATGGTGATTTTCACCATGGGAACTATTGCGTTGCTTGATTATAAAATCACCATGCTTACAGGGCTCATTCCACCTATCATAGTTGTCATCGGCATTCCCAATAGTATTTACTTACTTAATAAATACCATCAGGAATATACACTGCATGGTAATAAAATCAAGGCATTAACGAGGGTTATAAGAAAAATCGGTATTGTCACGCTCATCACAAATTTTACCACCGCGATTGGTTTCTTGGTACTGACAACTACCGACATTAAAATTCTCAGAGAGTTTGGGGTAGTCGCTGGCATCAATGTTTTCGCCACTTTTTTTGTAAGCATTATTTTAATTCCGGCTGTTTTCTCCTACCTCCCTGCGCCAAGTAAACGACAGTTGAAACACTTAGATTTAAAACCATTAGACATGGCGCTTACATTTATAGATGGGTTAGTGCATAAACATCGAAAATTGATTTATATCATTTCTGTCACTGTCGTTGTGGCTGCCATTATTGGTCTCTACAAGTTAGAGTCCGTTTCATTTTTGGTGGACGACATTCCTGAGGAGAGTAGCATCAAAAAAGATTTGCGATTCTTTGAGAAAAACTTTGCTGGTGTAATGCCCATGGAAATGGTGATTGATACAGGCAAGAGAAAAGGCGTAATGCGGCTAAAAAACTTGAAAAAAGTAGATGCCTTAGAAAAATTCCTTGCCAAACAAGACGAAATATCTACCCCTGTTTCTGTGGTAAGTTTTGTAAAAGCCGCCAAACAGGCGTATTTCAATAATAACCCAAAATATTATCGATTGCCAAACAATCGAGAAAAAGGATTTATATTCTCATACCTCAAAAAAGATACTGACCAATCAGGACTCCTCAATTCCTTTGTTGATTCGACAGGACAAAAAATGCGGGTTTCATTAAAGGTTGCAGATATTGGCTCTATCAGAATGGATTCACTAGTGCGCCATGTTATTGAACCAAAAATTGAAGAAATTTTTGGGGGTTCCGATACCAAAGTCACGGTAACAGGAACCACGCCACTCTTTATAAAAGGAAATCGTTTTTTAATAGAAAACTTGAGAATGAGCTTAGTCTTTGCCTTTTTTATTATTGCGGGAATCATGGGTGTCCTCTTTAGAAACCTGAGGATTGTATTGATTTCACTGGTACCAAATGTAATTCCGCTCATCATTACCGCAGGGATTATGGGTTACTTCCACATCACATTAAAGCCAAGTACTGCCTTGATTTTTAGTATTGCTTTTGGCATCTCAGTAGATGACTCTATTCACTTTTTGGCAAAATACCGACAGGAGCTGTTTTCCAATAACTTTTTTGTGCCCATTGCTATTAGCAAAAGCCTTCGAGAAACAGGCGCCAGTATGATTTATACTTCGGTAGTATTGTTTGCAGGGTTTGTAATTTTTGCTGGCTCAGAATTTGGTGGCACTATTGCACTTGGAGCATTGACCTCCATCACATTATTGATGGCGATGATTACCAACCTCACTGTACTTCCTGCCTTATTATTGACTTTTGATAGTGGCAAGCGCAATACAGATTTTCATCCGCTTATTGAGCAGTATGAGGAGTTTTTTGTAGAGGGTGAGGAGGAAGAAATTGATTTGACTTTGCTTAAAAAAGAAGGAGCACCCGACCCCACTGAATAGTACCGTTTTATCAAAACATCAGAAACCTCACAATTTCAACATATCTCATTGTATTTTAATTGATTATAATTAGATTTGCACACTGAAAATGAAAACTAAAAGACAAATATCGTTGCTACAGAAAGGGCTGATTCTAGCTTTTTCAGCAATCATGTTACTGTCTGCTGCAACGACTTACGCAGATTTTCAATCACCAAGCGTTAATAATGAAACTAATGCCTCAGAGTCCTCTGCTAAAAAAGATAAGGACAAAACCACAAACAAAGTAAGTGTAGCCACTTTTGAAGCCATCATAAATGTTGCTCATTTCAATATTCATTTTGAATCATACCTTATTCAAGAGCTCCAATTAATCAGCGAAACAAGCTTGAATTTTTATTTATACGAAATTCCCGCTTACAGCTCTAAACATTTCAAAACGCTCTTTCAGCGCATCATTGGTCCAAATGCACCGTAACCAATCAGGGCTTACTTTAACATAAATGACTGTTATATTTCGATAATTGGTCACATCACATAATTTTAATTCAACAATAAACTAAAAATAAAATGCGTAATAAAGGATTTATAATATTTTTGACGGTAATCGTTACACTTTTGTGTATCTATTATTTGTCATTTACTTTTGTGTCAAAAAGGGTACAAAAGGAAGCGGCAACTTATGCCACTAACCAAAAAGGTGTAGATTTTCAGAAAAAAAGACATTACCTAGATTCAGTATGGAGAGTGCCTGTGTACAGTTTGCTAGGGCAAGAGTATACTTATGAAGAGGTGAAAGACAATGAATTGTCATTAGGACTTGACCTTCAAGGAGGGATGCACGTGACCCTGGAGGTGACACCAGATGAAATCATTAAGGGGTTGGCAGGAAACCCAAAAGACAAGACTTTCTTAAAAGCAATAGAAAAAGCCAAAGGATTACAGAAAGATAGTCAAGCACCATTTGTTGACCTATTTGCACAAGCATATGCTGATTTAGGGGGAACCGACACAAAGTTTGTTGGGTTTTTTGCCAATTCGGCAAACAGGGATAAGATTTCTCTAAGCTCTTCAAAAAGTGAGGTGGTAGATTTGGTCAAAGACGAGGTAGATGGCGCCATTGATCGGTCTTTTAATATTCTTAGGACTAGGATAGATCAGTTTGGCACATCACAACCAAACATACAACGCATACAAGGTACTGGTAGAATTCAAATTGAATTACCAGGTGTTGACGACGCTAAAAGGGTAAGGAAATTATTGCAAGGTGTCGCCAAATTGGAGTTTAGAGAGGTGGCTGATTACCAGGAGTATGGCGCATCACTAGCGGCAATTAGCGACTTGCTTAAAAAAGAAGAAGATGCTAAAAAAGGAACAGACACAGTTAATGCCGTTGAAACTACCGCAGAAAATTTAGAGTCCTTATTAAATGACAGCACCGCCACCACGGATACTTTGGCGCAAGTCGTAAATGACACAACACAAGAAAGTGATCTTGCCGCTCAGTTAGAAAAAACAGACAGTACAGACTCAACATTAGACTCATTAAAAAATGCGCAGACTTCTCCGCTTCAGAGAATTCTTTCTATGCAGTTTGACCAAAACCGAAAAGCTTACTTATCGGTTAACTTGAAAGATACCGCTCAGTTTAATGACATCATGAAAAGAGAAGAAGTGAAGTCTTTATTACCTCCTGGTGTTATCTTCAGGTGGCAAATGAAGCCTGATGAAGATCCAAAAACCAAAAAAGTATTGGATGTATTATCGCTTTATGCCTTACGAACTGGCAGGGGTGGAAAAGCCCCACTCACTGGTGAAGTAATTACGAATGCTTATGCCAGCCGTGATCAGTTTCAGCGTCCAGCTGTAAGCATGTCGATGAATGCAAACGGTGCTAAAAAATGGAAAAAATTAACTGGTGACAATATTAACCGTAACATTGCCATTGTATTAGATAATAGGGTGCTTTCAGCACCAAATGTGCAAAGTGAAATTCCAAATGGTCAATCTATTATTTCTGGTAACTTTACATTTGAGGAAACAAAAGACATGTCCAATTTGTTAAAAGCAGGAAAATTACCTGCCCCGACTAGAATTGTATCAGAGGCAATTATTGGGCCTTCTTTGGGTAAAGAAGCTCAAACACAAGGCATAACCTCAATACTAATGGGTCTGGGCATTGTGGTAATATTTATGGTATTCTATTATGCTAAGGGAGGCTTTGTTGCCAATGCGGCTTTGGTATTTAACATCTTCTTTATCGTTGGTATTTTAGCACAGCTAGGTGCAGCACTTACCTTGCCTGGCATTGCTGGTATTGTACTGACCATTGGTATGTCCATAGATGCCAACGTGCTAATATTTGAAAGAATTAGAGAAGAATTAAGAAACGGTACTTCACTGCTCAAAGCGATATCCGATGGGTATGACAAAGCGTTTTGGTCAATTTTTGACTCCAACTTCACTACCTTATTGACGGGTTTTATTCTTTATTATTTTGGCGAAGGCCCTATTAAAGGATTCGCAATCACCTTAATTATTGGTATTTTCTGCTCGTTCTTTTCAGCGGTATTTATCACTCGGGTATTATTTACTTGGATGTCGAAAAAAGGAAATAAGAGTAATATTTCGTTTGCTACTCCTTTTTCTAAAGGATTATTATCAAATGTTAATTGGGATTTTATTAGCAAAAGAAAAATGGCCTATCTATTCTCGGGACTGTTTATAACCGTAGGAATGGCTGCAATGGTCATGAAAGGTGGATTAAACTATGGTGTCGATTTCAAAGGAGGGAGGTCTTATGTGGTGAGTTTTAATTCGCCACAAGTAGCTTCAGATGTGGAAACAGAATTGCTGACAGATTTTGAGAATGCCGGTACAGATGTAAAAACCTTCGGTGCTAGTAACGTATTGAAAATCACCACAAGTTACCTGGTAGATGATGAGTCTACCGACGCTGATAGCCAGGTGAGAAATGCGCTAATTAAAGGGCTTGAGACTTATACCAAACAAGATTATATTGAGGATGATTCAAAGGTTGATGCCTCACACTTTACTATTTCCAGTTCTGAAAAGGTTGGTGCCACCATCGCTGATGATATTAAATCTTCAGCAGGGGAAGCAATCATTTTCTCACTGCTTGCAATCTTCCTATATATTCTGATGCGATTTAGAAAATGGCAATTTGGCTTGGGTGCTATAATCGCATTGTTCCACGATGCATTATTCGTAATTTCAGCATTTGCCATCGCCAGGGTTTTGGGTATTTCATTTGAAATTGACCAAGTATTCATTGCTTCTATCCTAACAATCATCGGTTACTCTATCAATGATACGGTGGTGGTATTTGATAGAATTAGAGAAACCCTTGGGAAGTTTGGAACGAATGATGTAAAAAAGAATTTTAATCTAGCGATTAACGATACCGTAAGTCGTACCTTGATCACTTCACTGACCACCTTGCTTGTGGTTTTGATATTGTTCCTATTTGGCGGTGCGGTGCTGAAAGGTTTTTCTTTCGCTCTATTGGTAGGTATAATAATAGGTACCTATTCTTCTATCTTTATTGCGACGCCTGTTGTCATTGACTTTTACAATATTGGCGAAAAGCAGCGGCAACGTCAATAAATGAGCAAATACCTTTGTTCTCAACAAGAAAAAGTCCTGATGAACTATGTTTATCAGGACTTTTTATTTTAACCATGGATAAACCATTGTTTTTTAAGAACTTTACTCCTTTTACAAAAATTATATGCAACAAATAATTAAAATTTGTGATATTCCATGTGAGGTTTTTATAAAATATAAACGGTTTATTATCAATTAGTTAGGATTTGTTCCATTTATTTTAGTGTGGTTAGTTTTCTTACAAATGTCTTTAAATAAAAATAGAATCTTCGCAATGAGGCTTTTTTAGCCATTATTTGAGTGAAAATATAGAATTGCTCCTGCCACAAACACGCCAAATTCTAAAAACTATGTTAGATAACAAATCTAATAGTACTGGTGTAAGGAATCTGCCCACATCCGTTATGCCTTTTATTCAAATTGCCGCACCTTTGAATTGTTAATAAGAAACAAAGAAAACAAATTACGTAAAGTAAGATAGGTTAAATTTAGGGTTAGTTTTTTACAGTTTGAAAAAAGAAATCGCAAGGTTTCTTTTTTCTTTTTATATGCTTTTTTATTTATCCATGGTTTGTGTCTTTCTCCGTGGTCTGTGTCCCCACAGAACACTCCCTGATATCCTCTTTCATTTATGTTTGTAGGATAGCGCCAACTGGGCAAAAGCAACAAAGCGGGAAGTTACCTGTTTTTAGAAAGGATGATAAATATTCTTCTTCATGGTGTGTCCTCACAGGTCATTGTGATAGCCCTTTTCCCTTGGTCTGTTTCTCCACAAACCCGCTAAAACTGTTAATTTTAGTTAAATGTCCCCCTTCTAATGCTTTACAACTGAAAGCCACGTTTTATTAAGAGATATATTATATAAATTTACACCTCATATATTTCTAGTAGAAACATGGAAGAGCAACTATTGCCAGAAAATCAAGAAACTAAGAATCAACTACAAACCAAAATCAAACAAGTATTTGATGAGGTTGGGAAAATTGTCGTAGGGCAAGAGTATATGCTGAATCGTCTGCTTATCGGCCTGTTCACGCAAGGACACATTTTATTAGAAGGAGTTCCTGGACTAGCAAAAACATTGACCGTCAATACTTTAGCAAAAGTGCTGCACTTAGATTTTAAAAGGTTACAATTTACGCCCGACCTATTGCCAGCTGATTTGGTAGGCACCATGATTTATAATCAGAAAGCTGCAAACTTTGAAGTGAAAAAGGGTCCTATATTTGCCAACATGATTTTGGCTGATGAAATTAACCGTTCGCCAGCAAAAGTACAATCCGCATTGCTAGAAGCCATGCAAGAAAAACAAGTGACCATTGGAGAGACTACCTATAAATTAGACCGTCCATTTTTGGTGATGGCAACTCAAAACCCTGTGGATCAAGAAGGAACCTATCCACTACCTGAAGCGCAAGTCGATCGGTTTATGATGAAGGTGCATATCGACTATCCAAACAAGGAGGAGGAATTAGAGATTATGAGAAGAATGTCTAATATGAGCTTTAACGATGAGGTACAAGCCATTTTATCCAAGGAAGATATTTTTGAAATCAGGTCAGCCATCAATGAGGTAAAAATCTCTGAGTCATTAGAAAAGTACATTATAGAAATTGTATTTGCTTCAAGAGATCCAAAGAATTACGACCTGCCTGATGCCGCCCGTTTTATTCAGTTTGGAGCATCACCAAGAGCAAGTATCAACTTAAACCTAGCAGCTAAAGCGATTGCCTTTTTTGATAATCGTGATTATGTGCTGCCAGAAGATATAAAAGAAATAGCCGATGATGTGCTTAACCACAGAATCATCCTCAACTACGAAGCAGAAGCGGATGGTGTTACTACTCATAACATTGTAAAATCTATCTTGGAAAAGATTCCTATTAATTCTTAGGGAATA
>CAYRIF010000190.1:0-7376 GCA_964424205.1 uncultured Roseivirgaceae bacterium
CCAAATAGAATAAAAAATTAGGTGTTATCAAAGTTTATTATTTGAACGGATGATATTCCTGATTTTAGGTTAATTTTTCTTAGTAAAAAGATTCTCAATTACATTTTTCATTTCATGAACGGCTTTTTCCAAGTGACCACCCACTTCTTGAAATTGGTCTTTATGCTTTTCTGTAAAATTCTCAAACTCTTTACTTAATGTATTGATGCCATCTTTGAGATCTTCTACATGTTGATCAACATCTATCTCTTCAGCCTTTTCCTTGCCCTTTTCTATCAACTCATCAATTTTTTTTCCTAAATTTTGTAATAGTTGTTCTGCGGTGGTTTTGTTTTCAGTTTCCATGATTTTTCATTTTTTATCTGTTTGTGGGTTCAATTTTTTAAATGCTTTGTAAACCGCGCTATGTAAAATAGTAGCATGATCTTCTTCTAATATAGGCTCATAGAATAATTCAATATTTTTGTTTCCAGAATTCTTAATTGCAGCGACAAGTTTGTCTGCAACCTCGTGCATTGTCGGATGTTCCTTGCCTAAAGATACGTATATCCGCTTGTTTAGTTGGTTGTTGGTTTTAAAAAAATTCGCAGCGCCTTTCACCAATTTTTGTTTGTCCCACCATAGCGATGGACTTACAATAATATAATCGTTAAATAAGTAAGGTTTTTTTAACAATATTTCTGTAGCAACTAGTCCGCCTAGTGACTGCCCAATGATGGTTCTATATCCGTTAGTTTTAAAATTTTTCTTAACAAATGGTTGTACTTCTTTTTCTAGAAAATTGATGAATTTTTTTGACCCACCACTTGTTGGTAGCGATTTCTTATCTCTTTTGTCACTGCTAGGCGAGGTGAAATCTCGGTACCTATCCACATTGGCAATGCCAACAACAATAGATTTGGGCAAAAGATGATACATATTCATAAACTGAGCCAGCCCAGCAATATGCGGAAAGTCTTCGTTTGCTGAACCATCCAATACGTAAATAGTTGGGTAGGTTGTCAGTGAATCTGGATGATAGCCATCAGGCAGATAAATGTTTAGAAGTCGTTTTTCTGAAAGCTCTTGGGAGTTTATTTCCTCTATGATGCCAAAAGGGAAAACTTTTTTTCCGTCATACCTTGCGTCTGTTTGTTGGGCGGTGATGCTGTGGGTTATTGTGAATAAAATGAGGTGGAGGATTAGCTGTTTCATTTTGTGCTTTAATATAGGATTTACTTCTCTCTTTTAAGTTTGATAGGATGCTGTCTTGTGTCAAATACATCGCAAATTTCTACTTGATTCTTTTCTTTGTTGACCCAATATATTATTTTATAATTTTTGTAAACAAGGTAGCGAAATTGTTGAACTCTATTCTTTAAAAGTCCTTCAACTTGACCGATGTTTGGGTGTGTTTTATGAATTAAACTATGCCTTGCTATTTCTGAGACTATTTTTTTGGTAATTTTCAAGGTTGCCTGTTTTTTGTGGTATAAAAAAATACTGTGAAGTTCTTGTTTGGCAAAGCCTGTCCAATAAATGCCTAATGCCATTTTTCTATTTCAGATATCAACTCATTAACCTTTGTTAAGCGGCCATTTTTAGAGTCTTCTAATGACAAGTCAATTCTTTTGTTAAAATCGTCAATTGACATGGGCAGTACATTATGCTTTACCATATAACTTCTTTCTTTTTGTAACAATTTTTCGAAACGAGAAATGAGTTCTTCATTTTGTAATCGAAGAAATTTTTGAATAAAGGTAATTTTACGAGTTTGTAAATCCATTTCTTTGTTGCTTTTAACCAAAGTTACAAATTCCACACATAAGATTACAATTTAATTGCGCTACATCCTTTTATAAATCCAATTCGGTAAAATTTTCAAAACTAAAGCAATCAATCTCCAGCGCTTGGTCACATATCCAATGTCTTTCTTCCGTCTTATGAACTGATAGATTTGTTTGGCGGCTTTCTCTTTAGTAGCGACCCAGAACTGATCTTCTCCTTTTGCCATGTCAGTATCTACAAAGCCTGGCCTAATATCGGTAATAGTAATTGTCAACCCTGATTTCGTTGCCTTTTGCCTCAATCCCTCTAAGTAGTTTATCTGATAAGCCTTTGAGGCATTGTAAGCAGGTGCTAAGTGACTTCCTCTAATTCCTGCGATGGAACTGATAACTACTAAATGTCCTTTGGCTTGTTTTTTAAAATAGTTGAAAGCCCAACTGGCAATTTCGGTAAAAGCGATGACATTCAGTTGATTTGTGCTGTTCTCAATCTCAAAATCAAGTGTTTCATTTAAATCTCCTCTTCCTGAACTTAGAATTAACAAATCTAATCCTCCTAATTCATTGGTCGGTGCTGTCAATTTATCAGCGTTGCTTTCTTTGGTGCAATCGTAAGCACTAACCACAAATTTTTCAGGGTTAGTATCTCTTAGCGTTTTTAGCTTGTCTTTTCGTCTGCCCGTAATTCCTACTTTATAATTAGTGTCGGCAAGAATTTGCGCCAGTGCTCTTCCAATTCCTGACGTGGCTCCTATGATGATTGTTTTTTGCATTGTCTTGAGAAAAATATTATTACTCTACTTCTTTACTAAGTTTAGAAGGGTTTTGCCTTGAATCAAAAATTGTGATGATTTCTATTTCCTTTAATTCATGGTTTACTCTATAATAAAAAGTTGTTTGCTTAGTTACTACACATTTGAATAATCCTTTAAAACTTGCTGATTGAGGGCAGCTTTCAGGCTGTTTAGAGATTTGATTTATTTTGTTTGTTAATTTCTTAATAAACCTATCTTTCGTTTCTAGATTCCAATGCGCTAGTAGGTAATCGGATAGTATTATTAGTTTTTCTTCAGCTAGTTCTGATAAATATACTTTCATCAAGAAATTTTCTTTAGAACGGAGTTGTACGTTACTCTTTTTCCGTTATCTAATTCCTCTATTCCTTTTTTAATTTCATTCTGCTCAGAAGTGCTTAGTTCACTCCAGAAATCAGGCTTTTCCTTTTTTATCAATTCTGCTACCTTTTCAAAGAAATCAATATTGTCGATTTCTAGAATTGCTTTTACTATTTCGAGTTTTGTTGTTTGAATATTCATTATGAATTCCGTTATTCTCAAATATACGAAAAAAGTTAAAGGATGTTTTTGGGTGAATGTAGGTAAAAGTTAGTAGCCTACTCAAAAACAGCCATAAACTTAAAATTATCCCCATCAAAAAGTCCAAGGTCGCTCAGTTTTGCAGAAGGGATGACGAGCAGTGCCATGAATGACAAAGTCATAAATGGAGAGACCAAAGTGCTGCCCAATTGTTTCGAAAATTGGTCGATGGCGGCATAGGATTTTGCGACTTCGTAACCATCCGCTGCCGACATTAACCCAGCCACTGGCAACGAAACTATTGTCTCTTTTCCTTGACCAACGGCAGACACCCCTCCTTTTTCTTTGATGATTAAATTTACTGCTTGACAGATGGATGCATCATCCACACCTACTGCAATGATATTATGTGAATCATGTGCTACCGAAGAGGCGATGGCGCCTTCTTTGAGGTTGAAATTTTTGATAAAAGCCACCGCTACTTTTGCATTATCGTAGCGATTGACTACTACCAGTTTTAGAATGTCATTTTCAGTATCAGAAACTGCCAAGCCATTTTCTATTTTTGCTTTCCCCATCACTTTGGGCGTGATTAATTGCCCGTCGAGTGCTTCAATCACCGCTATATTTTTTGATGCTGCTTTGAGTTCAAATTGTTCAGGTGTTTTAAGCGAGGTATTGAAATTATTGATGACTTGGTTTTCCACCTTCGGAATATTTGTTTTTCCGTTTTCAGCGACTAGTTCCCCGTTTATAAATGTTTTAAGTACATTAAAAGTATCAGGCGTATCAATAACAATAAAATCGGCAGGGTCGCCTGTTTTTAGTTTTCCCACGTATAGTTTGTAATGGTCAATCGGGTTGATGCAGGCGGCTTTTAATATTTTGAATAAATCAACTCCTTTTTCTAATGCCCTGATTACCAATTGATTGATGTGCCCTTCTACTAAATTATCTGGGTGTTTGTCGTCTGAGCAGAGCATCATCATGTCGGAGTGGTCGTGCATCAAATCAATTAATGCTTCGAAATTTTTGGCAGCGCTGCCTTCTCTGATGAGGATTTTCATACCATACTTTAACTTGTCCAGCGCTTCTTCTGCAGTGAAGCATTCATGGTCGGTAGAGATGCCAGCTGCAATGTATTTTTTTGCTTGCGCTCCTTTTAATCCAGGGGCATGTCCATCGATGGGTTTGCCATGTTTTTTGGTAATGGCTAGTTTTTCTAAAACAATAGGGTCATCGAAAAGCACCCCAGGCCAGTTCATCATTTCTGCGAGGTACTTGACATCATCAC
The DNA here is from genome assembly GCA_964424205.1 of uncultured Roseivirgaceae bacterium. Classification (GTDB taxonomy): domain Bacteria; phylum Bacteroidota; class Bacteroidia; order Cytophagales; family Cyclobacteriaceae; genus CAYRIF01. Next base: position 4,377 of record CAYRIF010000190.1, read on the forward strand.
TTTGGAGAAGTTCGTCAATATCAGCAGGTGTGATTGCTGCGCCAGCTGTTTCGAAGGTAGTGGCAGGCACGCAAGACGGTGCGCCGAAATTGAATTTGAAATTCACTTGCTTGCCATTTTCAATCATATATTTCACGCCTTCCACACCTAGCACATTGCCTATTTCATGCGGATCAGAGATGGTGGCGACAGTCCCATGCACCACTGCCAGCCGAGCAAATTCAGCAGGTACGAGCATCGAGCTTTCGATATGAATATGCGCATCAATAAACCCGGGAAGTAGGTATTGATGGGTAACGTCTTCGCACGGTTCAATTTTTTCAATGAACCCGTTCTTCACTGTTACTTTTCCTTTAAAAATATTATTGTTTTCAATGTCGATGATATTTCCTGTGATGCTAAAACTACTCATATGTCTCAAATTTTATTGTAACGGCAAATATCTAAATTTCAATTGATTTATTACCTATGTGGCATGGAAAGGATTACTGAAGTGTTTAATTTCTTATAGCAAGTTAGATTTGTACCATAAATTTAAAACAAAAACTATGATGAAGAAAAATATTGTTCTAGGAATTTTAATGAGTGTTATTCTATTTTCTTGTGCGAAGAAAGAAAAAGTGGAGCCAGTAGTTGAGGAATTGAAAAATCAAATTGTAACTTATACAGATTTAGAATTTGCCATCGAAGGAAATGAGGAAGATTTTGGAAGTTTCTTTTCTTTTGAAACAGAGAAAATGTATAAGGTTAATGAAATTAATGAAGAGAATGGTTCTAAAATACATTTAGCATTCACAAGCTATGGAAATGGTTTGTATTTTTTCGATTCGCCTGATAATAAGCACAATATTCCGAATGCTACAAGCACAAAGACAATTAACAATGAGGAAAACCCGAGAATTACAGGGGATGATTTTGTTTCGATGAAGGATGATTCGCTGTATGTAAAGCTTGAAAACTTAAAGTTTGAAGGGTATTTAAGCGACAGTTTTATTACGAGCCACATACCAGGTACTATTGTTTTTGAAATCGCTGATGGACGAAGAGGGGTAATTAGAACTAAAAAAGTGAATTCTAGCAGACTATTAGTGGATATAAAAATCCAGAAGGATTAGGGTTTCATTATTAATCAATAAAGTATTGTAAATTTCAAAATATTAAATTCTCCCAGCAAATGAATAGAATATATTTAATAATTGTTTTTTGTCTTTTCTCAGTTTCAGTTTTTGGACAAGGAAGTATATTGATTATTGCCAATGAGGACTGCCAATTAACAATTGATGGTGCAGACAATGGAATTTTACAGAAAGGGATTCCTAAAAAGCTTAACATTTCTTTAGGAGAGCATTTTATTCAAGCGAAAATTTTTGAAGGAGAAACCAATAAAATTATCGAAGTAGTTGATGAGAAACAAAGAATTGTGAAATTAGATTTTTCCAATAAGGAAAAGAATCAAAATCTTGTTTCTAATGAAACCCCCATTTCTACAAATGATAAATTGTCTCCAATTCTAGTGTCAGAATTAGCTTTGACTCTATTGGGAGGAGCAAATGAATTAGTAGGAGATTCTAATTTAGTAGTTGAGGATTCGCAGTTATTCTATGCCTTTGAAAAAGGAGATGAAATAATTTTGAATGCAGACATTAGTAATAAAAATGGAAAATTTTATATTAAAGTTTATAGTTACCCTGATTTTAATACGATATATTCTAAGAGTAGAATACGTGACTTGAGGAATCATCGCATAAAAATACGTAAAGAGGGTATCTATATAATAGAGTTAGGCACAACGGCATTATTTGATAGAACTGTTAAATTAAAAATTGAGCGTATTCCTGTAAATGAGAACCTAATAGAGTATAATACCAATGTGTTAACAAAGTATAAATATGAAACCATTAAAGTGAGCAAAACATCATACTATATAAATAGCACTTCGAATGAAAATTGGAAAGGCGGCACAAGTAAAGTGGTTGTGCCAATTACCATTCCTAGTGGGGCAATTGAATGGTATTATTCGTTTACTGCATCCCGAGACAAAGATGAAGTTAATAAAAACATGAATAAAGTAAGTTTATTCAATCAGTTGACAGAAACGGTAAACGGTATAAATCCTGCAACAAAGGTGTTAAACATTGGATTAAATTTATTGACGAATCCTCCTGGTGCTGACTACTGCGACGTATATCTTTTTGACAATGGTAATGTGCAATTATTCAAAGCAGACAAGGAATTTAGATACATTCAGGAAGGGAGTAGAGAAAATCTTAAATCTTCAATTATTAAATTGAACTGTTGCATAAATCAACCAGTCTATCTCGGTATTAGAAATAAAGACTTAACACATGGAATTCATGTAGGAGTTGAGGTAGTAGGAATAATGAAAACCATTTATTTGGAAAAAGAATAAAATGTATATTTGAATTTTACTACTGAATTATTACTGTTGATTGGTAAAGTATAAAATAAAAAAATGCTAAAGAAAATCATAAAATACCTACCGATGCTACTATTACTAGGAGCAATTACATTTTCTTCTTGCTCACGAGGAGGCTATAAAAAAGGCAAACAGTTGAAGAAAGGGAAGCCTATTCCATGTCCTACTAAGGACTGTTAGACTTACATATTAGAGTCTCTTAAAAAATTATTGGGAAGGTGCACTTGAGCAAAGAGACCTCACAACCAGTGCGAGGACGGTGCGAACTTTTTAGTTTTGTGCTCCTTACCGTACTTGTTGCGGTATCCCCATTCAAGCATGCACCCATTTTCGCTCAGAATCGCATGTTGACCCTGCCCGATTGCATCATTAAGGTGGAAATTCTAAGGTGTTCAAATTCTAAAACCAGAGTATAAGAATTCTCCTCAAAGCCATGAGCGCTGAAAGTGCGAAAGCCCTAATCGTGAATCAAAAACCAAAAACCGTCAATCAAAAATCATTTTTTCTTTATATTTGTACGAAAGAAACAAACACCAGTATAAATGAGAAAGATAGTAATCGCC
>CAYRIF010000191.1:0-7321 GCA_964424205.1 uncultured Roseivirgaceae bacterium
TTATCCTAAATTGTTAGTCTTTGCTATACTTCACTAAGCAAAGGTTTTCATAAAACTTAACGTGATCATACAGTTGCCCGTATAACCCATCTTCTAATTTATTAGAGTTTCCTCCAGCTAAATAGCCACCGTCTGGGGTGGGGGTTTTATAAAGCAATGTTTCTCCTGAAGCGAGAGGCGAAAAGTTCGTTACGTATTGTTTTTTCCAAATTTCCTCTCCATATACATCATATTTTACTAGATACTTGCCCCATTTTTTGCTATTTATTTCATAGACATCACCATCTATTTCCGAATATTTAAACTTCATTCCATCTTTATATTTGTCTGTCACAAGTCCGTCACTATCAATAAATATTGTTCCCGAAATCACGGAATCTGGCATATCACATGTATAGAAGCCATAATTAACGAGATACCCACCATTTTTTGTTGCTGATGCATCAGACTCTATACATGACCAGGCTTCCTTCGTATTTTCCGCTACAGTTGTTTCAAAATTCAGCGTTCCATTTAAATCATATTTCATAAAATAGATAACGTTGTGATTTTTTGCTGTACGAATAATTTCATTGTTTTTTGTCAGTTTTGGTTTGGTATATTCTGCATCGCCACATGTCTTGCAGGCTTCTAATGTTACCGAACTATTGGTAGAAATTATATTTCCTTTAAAGTCTATTTTACCGGTTGTGAAAATATAGTCTTTATAGCCATTAGAATTAGGATTGATTCCTGAAAAATACAGAATACCTTCTTGGGTTACTTTATAATCATTTATAGCATGGTCATTGGTATAATTGGTGCTTATTGTTTTATGCCACAATAACTTCCCTTCATCACTGAATTTATAAAAACTTCTTTGCACTGGTGTCTCTTCCTCTACACCACCCGGACAAGGGTCATTACTATAGTGTCCGAAAAAAATTAAGTACCCATCTTCGGCACTCAAAATTTTTGAATAAAAGGAAAAAAATGCGTAACCATTTATCTGTCTGTATAAAGAATCATATCTTTTTTTCCAGATTACATTTCCTTTACTATCAAGCTTAGTCAAGTGCAATAATCCATACATGTTTTTGTCCCATGGAGAGCAAGTAATTTCTACGGCAGTGGTATCAGTAATACTTACCACAATAATGTCACCATCCTCTGTCTGCGCAGTCGAACTAAACCTGTCTCCTTTTACAGCACCAAATTTTTTCACCCAATCAATAGCGTAATTTTCAGTGATAACTTCTAAAACAACAGAATCCTTGGGTTGGACAATGTCAATGTCATCGGGTTTACAGCCTGAAAAAATCAAAAAGGAACTGAGTACATACAAGGTGAAGACAAATACGACGAGATGAGAGGTGTTAATTTTTTTCATAGCAATTAAAAGTACTGTAACGACAAATATATGACAAATCTAGTGATAATATCACATATTTTATAATTTCACACCTCATGAACCATCAAAAATCCCCCTTATCAGTAGCCTCTCTAGATTTTTATAAAAAGGAATCATTAGAAAAACTATGGATAGAAACGAACTATAATACAACAGAGGAAATGCCTACTGAAGTATTTTTCAGAGCGGAAGATAACTTCTATGAATTAGAGTATGCTGCCTTGGAAATTTGCAATGGCACGGTGCTAGATATTGGTGCAGGTGTGGGTAGTCATGCGTTATTTCTTCAAGAACAAGGCTTTGATGTGACGGCATTAGAAATTGATAAAGACTTAGTCAAAATCATGCAGGAAAGAGGTGTTGAAAAAGCAATTTGTGATGATGTATATCTGTTGAAAGGCAAGCAATATGATACACTATTGCTGTTGATGAATGGCATTGGGTTGGTGGGGGACTTGTCTGGATTAGAGAAATTTCTCATCCATGCAAAAACACTATTGAATTATGGTGGACAAATCCTGTTTGACTCTAGTGATATCTCTTATCTATTTGTTGATGATGTTCCGATGCCCACCACACATTACTTTGGAGAAATAAAATATCGCTATGTATATAAAGCGCAACGAGGTGAATGGTTTTCGTGGCTCTACATAGATCAGGAAAAGCTAAAGGAAATTGCTGCACAACATGGTTGGGCGGTTCAAATCTTGGCAGATGATGGTAACGATCAATATTTGGCGCGATTGACGTTATGACATCCCTAATAACCCCATTTTGTTTTTCTACTTGCTCTTTTTTTAGCAACTGGATTATAATAATGGACTAAGTCCGATTATAAAAACGCACGTCATGCCGTAAAATTAAGCGCTATATTTAAAAAGAGCTTAATTTATACGGTATCTAAAAGGAGATTGCGGATATTTTTCTTCCTAAAGAAAAAATTAGAAAGAAAAATTCCGCAATGACGTATCGTTCCGTTTTTGTAGCCTTGTATCTAAAAAATACCTGCCTTGGTATTCCAAAAGGAATTAATAGAGGTGTCCTTTATGATTATATATTTTTTCATTACCTTTAAAATTCACAAAATAAAATAATATGTACACAAAAGGAATGCTTAGGGATGACGCCTTGAAAGGCAAAACAATTATAGTTACAGGTGGCGGTACGGGACTTGGCAAATCAATGGGGAAGTACTTCTTAGCATTAGGAGCAAACCTAGTCATTACTAGTCGAAGGATGGAAGTATTGGAAAAAACAAAGGAGGAATTGGAAAAAGAAACTGGGGGAAAAGTTTTACCTGTGGCGTGTGATGTGCGAAACTATGAGCAAGTGGAAAATGTAATTGCAGCAACGGAAAAAGAGTTCGGTAGTGTGCAGGGTTTGCTAAACAACGCGGCGGGAAATTTTGTTAGCCCTACGGAAAGATTGTCGCATCGGGCATTTGATACCATTGTGGATATTGTACTGAAAGGCAGTTATAATTTTACGCTTGCTATGGGCAAAAAATGGATTGCGCAAGAACAAGCAGGTACAATTTTGAATATTGTTACCACCTACGCTTGGACAGGTTCTGGGTATGTGGTGCCATCGGCATGCGCAAAAGCTGGCGTGTTAGCCATGACCAGGTCATTGGCAGTAGAGTGGGCAAAATATAAAATTAGGAGTAACGCCATCGCTCCGGGGCCATTCCCAACAGAGGGTGCGTGGAGCAGGTTATTGCCTGGCGATTTGCAGGAGAAATTTGACCTTTCTAAAAGAGTACCTTTAAGAAGGGTAGGAGAGCATCAAGAACTCGCAAACCTAGCAGCGTATCTGATGTCAGATTATTCGGCTTATGTAAACGGAGAAGTGGTGACCATTGATGGTGGTGAGTGGATGCAGAATGGCGGAGAGTTTAATTTCCTAGATGAGGTGGTAACCCCAGAAATGTGGGACATGATGGCTGAGATGCGAAAGAAGAAGTAGCACTACCATACATCAATCTGAGAGCCCTCCTCGCACTTGTTGCGAGGTCTTCGTTAATAGTCTAAACTATGGCGTATGCTGTTTGTTTATGCGGATGGCGGAACTGCTCCAACAAGGAGGAAAAAATGTCAAAAAAATCAATCTTATTATTTGATGGGGTTTGCAATCTTTGCAATGGGGTGGTGCAGTTTGTCATTAAAAGAGATAAGAATGATAAGTTCATTTTTGGCGCTTTGCAGTCTGATGCTGGGCAGTCACTATTGAAAAAACATGGATTGCCCATTGACGACTTTGAGTCTTTCATCTTGGTTGAAAATAATACTGTTTATAAAAAATCCACCGCAGCTTTGCGTGTTGCCAAAAAAATGGGGAGTGGATGGCAATTGCTCTACGCTTTTATTATTGTCCCGAGATTTGTCCGAGATTTTGTTTATAGGTTGGTGGCAAATAGTCGTTACCGCTTCTTTGGGAAAAAGGATAATTGTATTGTGCCTACAGCGGCGTTGAAAGCTAAATTTTTGAAGTGATTATCTTCTAATTAACACCAACGAACCACTTTTCACAATCTTATTGTCCATGAAGTCGGTGATATTTGCGCGATATACATACGTCCCATTTGGCATGGGCGCACCTTTTGATGTCCCATCCCATCCAATGTTTTTATCACTAGACTGAAATAGCAACTCGCCCCAACGATTGAAAATTTGCAAATCAAAACTGTTAATGTATCGCCCTCTCACTTCAAAAACATCATTTAACCCATTTCCATCAGGAGAGAAAGCATTGGGTGCAAATACAATAATCGGATTGGTTAAGGTTACCGTATTTGAGTAACTAATTTTCGGGGTCGCATCATTTGATACAGTTTTTATGCGATAGCTGACTACCTGCATGTCTCGTGCTAGCAAATCATCTAAAAACAAGGTGTCAGCTGCCATTGAAATTTCTTCTACCAAGTTTCCTTCCCCATCAAATACTTCTAGTATATACGCATCATTACCACTTGCCCATCCTTGGTAATTTGTCCAATTCAATTGTGCCTCTTCGACGGTGGAGGATAGGGTAAGTAAAACAGGACAAACGATTACGCCGTCTGGTGCAGTATTGTTACATGCATCGATATAAGTAATGGTATAACAATATTTTGAGTTGTTCACATCCACACCTTCGTCGATAAACGAGGCGGTAGCTGCATCTGCAATTTTAGAAAATGGGGCGCCATCAATTGACTTAGCTATAAAATATAATTTTGGGTTGAAACCTGCTGGTAGCTCCCAATCTAACTCGATTTTATTGTCACTAATCGTTCCTGTAATATCTAAAATGGCATCAGGAATGTCTGTGGATATAGCGGTCACACAAACTTCGTCAGATACCGACCGAGCACCACTATTGTAGTTTTGCACAACCTGATAACAGTAATCAATTGTACATTGAACATTTGGGTCATCTAATGTTTTGGTATTTGATACCATAATAGTGCTGAGCAACACACCACCCTTTGATATTTCATAACTGCTAAAATTATTGCCCTCTGTTTTCCAATCAATTTTGTTGCTATTGTTTTCTGCCGTAGCAGATAAAGAAATGCTACAAACTATATCTGAGTCAACGGGCGGTGCACCACAAGCATCTTCGGCAATGATTTTGTAACAATAATAATTGTCTTTGGTGTTCAATCCCGTAATGGTCATTGTAGACGGATTAGTTACGGCACCGAGGTCTGTAAAAGTAGCACTGCCATTTTTTGCTTGCAGTAGTCTATAGGTTATTTGTGGGTCGGTGGTGTATGCTAATTTTACGCTTCCTGCGGTTTGATTAGTTTCTAGTAAAGTGATATTTGCTTTCGGAGTGATGTTGAAGGTGGGGATACTTTTCGTTTTGATTCCACAGTTATTGGCAGCGCCTAAATGAATACCCTGTACTGCAATGGTGTAATTATTTTGTGTAGCATATGTATGTGGAGGAATGATGTCTCCAATATTGTAAGTCATCGTAGTGCCATCACCAAAATCCACAAAATACTGATCATAGCTATTGTCCTCTATTTCTACCTGAACATTGTTGCCACCACACGCAGTCACCTTGAATTCAGGAGTAGTCAATTCAAAAATTTCAACTTCAATGGAGTCTCCAACATTTGTATTTGCAATTATCTGAAAGATTTTATATTTCCCTGGTTGATTAAAAGTATGTGTTTTAGCCGCAGCGAAAATAGAAAGGTTAGTAGGACTATAGGTTATGGAAGCGTCAACGAAAGCAAACAAACTTGTTGTAGGATCACCAACCAAATCAATAGCAGTAACTGTAAGTGGCGCACATCCTTTCACCTCACCCACTTCAAACCTCAATCCATCACTTTTATACTGTCCATAAGATTGGAAAACAGTCAATAGCAAAAAGATCCCAACTAGTGAGCGGGTTCTATAAAAAAACTTGTGTGCTTGTTTCAAATTCAAATCAATCAAACGTCGGTATGCTGCAAAAATACGATAGCCTTTTGAATATCATCATGCAAAATCCTATCATTTTCTATAAACGAAATATTTTTACGAAAATTATGCAAAAGTTTTTCTAAGTAAGGAGAAGTTTTTAACGGTCTGCGAAATTCCATGGCCTGACATGCTATTAATAACTCAATGGCTAAAATGGTATAGAGATTTTGAGCGATTCTATATGCTTTGGTCGCTGCGTTTGCCCCCATGCTCACATGGTCTTCTTGCCCGTTGGAAGAGACAATGGAATCAACCGAAGACGGCGTGCATAATTGCTTGTTTTGACTAACGATGGAGGCAGCAGTGTATTGCGGAATCATTAACCCAGAATTTAGCCCAGAATTAGCGACCAAAAATTCCGGAAGATTTCTATTTCCTAGTATCAATTGGAAAGTTCTACGTTCCGAGATGTTACCTAATTCTGCCAAGGCAATACACAAATAATCTAAGGCTATTGCCAGTGGCTGACCATGGAAGTTGCCTCCCGAAACAATGATGTCTTCATCTGGAAAAATATTGGGGTTATCTGTTACGCTGTTAATTTCGGTCGAAAAAACATCTTTAACGTGTGAAATTGCGCCTTTGCTTGCGCCATGAACTTGAGGAATACACCTAAAAGAATAAGGATCTTGTACGTGTTTTTTTGTTTGAGAAATAATTTCACTTCCTTTCAAAAGTGTTCTGATTTTAGTCGCAGTATCTAGTTGTCCCTGGTGTGGTCGTGCCTTGTGAATGAGCTCGTTGAAAGGCTCGATTCTGCCATCAAACGCATCGAGCGACATCGCCCCAATGATATCTGCAAAGTCACTTAATTTTTGGGAATTAATTAAAAGCCAAACACCGTATGCACTCATAAACTGTGTGCCATTCAGTAATGCCAATCCCTCCTTTGCTTTGAGGTGAATTGGCGCCCATTTTAAGTCAGCTCCATTTAGCTTTTTACCCTGCTGCATCACCTCACCCTGTCCCATCAGCGGTAATGCCAAATGTGCCAAGGGTGCTAGGTCTCCCGAGGCTCCTAAAGAGCCCTGTTGGTATACAATTGGATGGACTTTTTCATTGAAAAAATCAACAAGGCGCTGTAATGTTTCAAGCTGAATACCTGATTTTCCATAAGAAAGTGACTGAATTTTTAGCAAAAGCATAATTCTTACTATTTTCTCTGGTACTTCCTCTCCAGTGCCGCATGCATGAGACTTTACTAGGTTTTCTTGAAGTTTTTCTAAATTTTCTGGTGAGATATTCCGATTGTACAAAGATCCGAAACCAGTATTGATGCCATAAAGTGACCGCTCGCTTGTCTCAATTTTTTTATCAAGAAATACTCTACATTTAATCACCTCACTTTTTACTGCATCAGAAAGTTCAAGCCTTAAATCTTTGTCAATTATTTCTTTTACCTTTTCTACCGAAAGAATTTCTTCAGAAATATAGTGGGGTTGATTGTTCATGTTGTTCAGTTCTCAGGTTT
>CAYRIF010000192.1:0-7201 GCA_964424205.1 uncultured Roseivirgaceae bacterium
GTCTTAAATAATCAATAATAGGTGCGATTATTTTGTGTAAACATTTTCGCAATCGTAAATATATGATAAAATCTTCATACTTTCAAAATTTGTATTTTTTGAATAAAACGACAAATCCTACGCAAACTCATTCCTAGATTTAATCACATCCAAAGCCAAGAATATGGCCTGGCGTATAGATTCTTCGCTTGCTTTATTTTTCCCTGCAATATCATAGGCAGTTCCGTGATCGGGAGAGGTGCGAATAATAGGTAAGCCTGCGGTATAATTTACCCCTTCGTCAAAGGCGAGGGTTTTAAAGGGAATCAACCCTTGGTCGTGGTACATGGCTAGTACGGCATCGTATTTTTTGTATTCTGAGGTTCCAAAGAAACCATCTGATGGAAACGGTCCAAATACCAGCTGTCCTTTATCCTTAAATGCATTGATGACTGGCGTGATAATTTCTTTTTCCTCTTTCCCTAAAAGCCCATCTTCGCCGGCATGCGGATTGAGCCCCAATACAGCAATCTTTGGTTTGCTTACGCCAAAATCTTTTTTTACGGTGTTAATTAAGACATTGAGTTTCTTTTCAATTCGTTCCTTGGTTAGCGTGTCTTTTACTTCTGCTAATGGAATGTGTCCAGTAGCAACGCCAACGCGCAACATAGGACTTACCAAAAGCATTACACTATCTTCTTTATTCTTCCCTGCTTCTTGGGTGATGTACTCGGTATGTCCTATAAAATCTGGTTGTTCGCTTTGAATACTTTTCTTGTTGATTGGAGCAGTGACCAAAGCAGCAATCTTTCCATCGGTGAGGTCCTTTGTTGCAGAGACCAGTGCCTTGAAAGCATAAGTCCCTCCCTCGTTGGTTGCCTGCCCAGGCGTTAGTTCAACGGTTTCTTCCCAACAATTTTTGACGTTTATTTTTTTTGTATGGAGCTCAAAATTATCTTTAATGGGGAAATGAGTCATTTGATCCAATCCCATATTTTTTCTATAGTATGATAATACCTTGGTAGAACCGTAAACCACAGGTGTGATTAACTTCAAAAGTCTATTGTCAGACAATACCTTAATGATTATCTCTGGCCCTATACCATTGATATCTCCCATGGTAATACCAATAACAGGTTTGTTTGTTTTATTATGACTTGCGTGCTCCATTTAATTTTTATCAGTGATTATGCAATTTTCTCCCTGCAATTTATGCAGATTTGCAATATATGAAAGTCAAACCGAAAAAACATCTTGGACAGCATTTTTTGAGGGATGAAAATATAGCCTTTAATATTGTGGATGCGTTATCTGCCACCGCAGACTATGATACGGTGTTAGAGATTGGTCCAGGAATGGGAGTATTGACTGATTTTTTATTGGAAAAGGATGTTTTTCAAACTCATTTGATAGAATTGGACAAAGAATCTGTTGTTTTCTTGCATAAAAAATACCCACAACTAAAAGAAAGAATAATAGGAGGTGATTTTCTTAAATTAGATTTGCATGCTTTATTTGAAGAAAAGATTGCCATCATCGGTAACTTTCCATACAATATATCTTCTCAGATTTTTTTCAAGGTATTGGATTATAAAGACCAAGTGGTAGCGGTGGTGTGCATGTTGCAAAAGGAAGTTGCTGAGCGGATTGCTTCGCCAAAGGGTAAAAAGTCTTATGGTATCTTGAGTGTATTGTTACAAGCATATTATGACATCGAATATCTTTTTACCGTAGAGCCAGAAGTATTTGATCCACCACCAAAGGTAAGGTCAGCGGTTATAAGATTGGTACGAAATGACGTGGTGAAAATACCTTGCAATGAGAAGTTATTTAAGATATTAATAAAAGAAGGTTTTCAAAATCGGAGAAAAACATTGCGGAACGCTTTAAAAAGAATAAATTTGCCAGAAGAATTTAGAAAGCTGGAGGTACTTGATAAACGTGCGGAACAGCTTTCTGTTACTGATTTTGTAGCATTAACAAATAAATTAGAATCTTTTGGAACCAATCATACAATTTGAACTCTCTAAAGAGTACCTGGACAAACTGAATGAGGCGATAGCGAACAGCGATGTTGCTTTTATCAGGGAGACGATGGATGGTGTGAACCCAAATGATATTACTGCCGTGTTGGAAGAGTTTAACCCTGACGACTCTAAGTATGTTATCGATCAGTTGGAAAAAGAGGTAGGCGCAGAGATTATAAGTAGCTTAGAAGAGGATACACGCAAGGTTTTTCTGAAAAAATTTAGCAACAAAGAAGTCGCAGAATTTTTAGAGTACTTAGATTCTGATGATGCTGCTGATATATTGAACGAACTCCCGCTCCAAGCAAAAAGAGATACTTTTAACCACATTAAGAATGAGGAGAAGGCAGAGCACATTCTTGAATTGTTACGCTATGATGACGATTCTGCGGGTGGCTTGATGGCAAAGGAATTTATCAAAGCAAATGTCAACTGGAGGGTGAAGCATTGTATTGAGGAAATTAGGAGGCAAGCGGAAAATGTTGAGAAAGTCTATTCAGTCTATGTGGTAGATGATAGGAATCATTTGCTAGGTACAATATCATTAAAAAAGTTGTTGTTGGCAGATGATGATAAAAGAATTGAAGCTATTTATAATGATGATGTGATTTCAGTAATCACATTTGTAGAAGATACGGAAGTGGCTACGATCATTCAAAAATATGATTTAGATGCGCTACCCGTGGTCAATGTGCATGGCAAACTGGTGGGTAGAATTACAGTAGATGATATCATTGATGTAATTACCGAGAGTGCGGATCAAGAAAGACAAATGATGGCAGGTATTGCCGAGGATGTGGAAGAAGATGATAGTCTGTGGGTACTGACTAGGGCGAGGCTACCTTGGTTAATTATAGGAATGATTGGTGGTATTTTTGGTGCTCGAATCATTGGAATTTTCGAAGGTGACATATTGAGGCTAGCGCAAATTGCGTTTTTTATACCGCTAATAGGTGCTACCGGGGGGAATGTAGGTATCCAGTCCTCTTCCATCATAGTGCAAAGTCTTGCTAATAAATCTGTTTTTGAAGAGAGCACATTTAATAGGCTGATGAAAGTTTTAGGGGTGGCTATTATCAATGGTGTTGTGCTTGGTATTATAGTTTTTGGTATTAGTTATATGGTCATGGATAGCAAAGATTTTTACTTGGCAGGAATCGTTGCCATCTCCCTTTTTTTGGTGGTCATTGCCGCCTCATTTACGGGTACTATCACTCCTTTAGTATTAGATAAATTTGATATTAATCCGGCCGCAGCATCTGGGCCGTTTATTACTACCGCCAATGATATTCTTGGTTTAGGAATATACTTTACAATTGTTCATTACATGTATCCATTTTAAAATTTGACAATGACTAAGTCTATTTTAATCATTGATAAATTGCACACTTGTATTGTTCCATTACTAGAAAGGGAGGGATATGTTGTTGATTACAAACCAGATATTAATAGGACTGATATTTTGCAAAAAATATCATCATATACTGGCATTATTGTAAGGAGTAAAACACAGCTTGATAAGGAATTTTTTGAAGCGGCAAAAAGCCTAAAATTTATAGGAAGAGCGGGAGCAGGGCTAGATTTGATTGACCTGGATTTGCTTAAAGAGAAAGGCATAAAAATTGTAAATGCACCAGAAGGAAATCGAGATGCATTGGCAGAACACTGCATGGGCATGTTATTATGTCTAATGAATAAAATGCATACTGCTGACAGAGATATTAGGGATGGAAAGTGGGAACGAGAGACGAACCGAGGTTATGAAATTATGGGTAAGACCATTGGGCTCATTGGTTATGGTTATATGGGACAGGCATTTGCAAAAAGGTTGTCCTCTTTTGGTTGTCGTGTGCTTGCCTATGATAAGTATAAGGCAAATTATGGTGATCAATATGCAAGTGAATCCTCCCTAGTCCAACTCTTTGAAGAAACTGATATTTTGAGCCTACATATTCCTTTGACAGCAGAAACAAATGGAATGCTTAATTTGGATTTTTTTAATAATTTTGAGAAAAATATATACCTTGTTAACACTGCAAGAGGCGAAGTACTTCCTTTACATGACCTGAAGTTAGTGTTGGAAAGCGGTAAGGTTTTAGGAGTGGCACTGGACGTGTTGGAATATGAGAAAAAAAGCCAACTTACTGTTGAACAAAAACAAACAATTAACCATCTTAAATTACAAAAAAACACGCTTTTTACGCCTCATGTTGGGGGATGGACTTATGAATCGTATGAGAAAATAAGTATGGTATTGCACGGTAAAATAAAGGGCATATCCCTACTTTAACTAGCTTTTTATTTGATATAGTATTCCATATTTAATCAATTGCACATCTAATACAATGAAATACCTTACTGATAAATAGGATGTAATTTTTTAATGATATTTGAATTTTTTTATGCTATGTCATCTCTTAGATTTGAAGGTGCATACTGGAATCTTTAAAAGACGTTGAAAAATAATATAGGAAATATAAGGAGAAAAATGGAAAAGATTACTGAGAAACCCATTCTCACATCTTTTATAGTTTTTCTTATTTTATCTGTTGTCGTATTGGGACTTAGCCGTAAGTACTATATTCATAACTTTGATGAGTTTTATTTAAATGTTTTGGCTGAAGCGCATGGGATGCTTTTCGATATATTAATCATTGGTATCCTTATTTTCTGGTTGAATAAAAGTGGAGAAACGAGACTTAGGATACGAACTTACAAAGATGAAATTGATGATTTCAGAATGTGGGAATCTGAAGAAGCGGCATTTAGGAATGTCGGAAATATTAAAAGGCTCAATCGTCATCATATTTTCAAAATGAATCTTTCTAATTGTTATTTAAAGAAAACAAACCTGAATTATGTTCAGCTCCCTGAGTCAAATTTAAATACTGCCAGTTTATTTGGCACAACACTCATTGAGGCTAATTTAAAAAAAGCAAGGCTTAATCAAGCTAATTTAGAAAATGCGACTATTAATCAAGCCTGTTTGGAAAGCGCCTTTGCCAGTGGTGCAAATTTTAAAGATGCTTATCTAATCAAAACAAACTTGAGGAACGCATTGCTTATCAAAGCAAATTTCGAAAATGCTTTTATGATGGATGCTGATTTAAACGGCGCCTTTCTTTCTGGTGCAGATTTTACTAATGCCAACTTATATCAGGTAGATTTCCGAAATGCTAAAGGACTTAAAATCAAACAATTCAATAAGGTGAAAACCATTTATAAAGCAAAGTTTGATTCAGAATTTGAAATAAAGCTTAAAAATCAGTTTCCGGCATTAGTAGAAGCTTAATTTAATATGGTAAACGCTTCCCCAATATTTAAAGTTGATTTATTTTTCCTATTGAGGAAGAGGTTACATTATAAACTTCTTTTGAAAATAAATCGTGTAATATAGATTCCCTGACCATCAGTTTCTCCACCATCACTTTCTACACCGCTCACTACGCTGAAGAGCTCCCAGCCCTCTTGCGATAAGTTGTTTAACTTTGAGGTTATCAATGCATCATTTGAAGCTATGTTTTGAAAATTAATTCCTGCTATGCTATAGAAGTTGAGCAACTTGGTTTCATTCAATCTGTTGATTTTTGCTTTTTTTCTTTTTACTGATTTCATATTACTTTTCTTCCCATTTACTCGCTCAGTAGTTAAAGCTGTGGCATCAACGTTTTCGGTATTTTCTATTATTCTCGACCTGCCAATTCCCATAGGTACAATTGATTCAATAGTGGTGACAACCTTGTATTCAACTTGTGCATTTACATTTAAACTTGCTCCGGCTATGATTAGCATAGAAAAAATCATTCTTTTCATTTTAGTATATTTTACTTATCACCTACTCTAATCGATTTTCGGCAGCCTCGGTAATACTACAACACGATAATTTGCAGTCACCCTATTAATTTTTCATATTATTACTTTCTTTTGAACTATATTATTAAACCCAACGTGTAGAAATGAATAGTAAGACAATCAAAAAAAGGTTATTTAAACTATGTAAAGAATACGTGGACCAGCGTATTGCTACTGCCCAAAATGCGATGGACGTCGCCCAAATAGCAGCCAGTGAGGAATCAAAAACAAGTATGGGTGATAAGTATGAAACTAGCAAAGCACTCCTGCACATAGAAAAGGACAAGGCGGCGGGTCAACTTTCCGAAGCAATAAAATTAGATAGAGTATTGAATGAAATTCAAACCATAACTAGTGACAATGAGCAGGTAGATTTAGGAAATCTTGTTTTAACAACCAATGGCAATTTTTATATTTCAATAAGCCTTGGAAAATTTACGATACTAAATACGGAATACTTTGCTATATCCCTGGTATCTCCAGTGGGTCAATTACTGTATGGACTAAAGGTTGGTGATGAAATGATTTTCAATAAGAAAGCTACAAAAATAGTAGAGATTTTATAATAGCTAACTTATACCATTGTAATTTTAAAATGCCGTATAAATAATCTAAATTATTTTTTGTTCAGGTGAGGCATAAAATCCAAGCATGGCATCGCTACGGTTTAATTTTATACAGATACATGGGCGAACCCGCCTTCCAGCGGGCAGGGAAGAAACGGATTGTGTGCGGTATTTTAAAATTAGAATGGTGTAGGGAGTAAATTTCGTTTGGTTTAGGATAAAAAAATTAACAACCTTTGTGACAAAAAAAAAATAATATCGAAATCTAATAAACAATGCAAGAAGTCAATCCCGGAATAGCGATGCAAGTCTATACTTTGTCCTGGTTTTAATGGCAGTATTTACACTGGTTTTTGGAGCAAAAGACATATACCAAGGGGTTAAACAAAAAGGTAAATGGGCAAAAACAGCTGCAATACTTATGGGTATTTTGGTTCTTCTGTTGCTAATTGGTGGTATTCTACTTTATATGTATGCTGTCGCCTTATCCAATGCCTTTAAAATGGGATTATAGCTATGAAAATTTTGAAAATGCAGTATATAATTTATCTATCAGGAACACTGCTAATATCTAGTATTGCAATCTATTTATATACCATTTCTATTATAAGTCCGCTTGATTATTACAACATATACGATTTACAAATTGGGTTGTCTGTAGCAAGTATAGAATACCTCTTTTTTTTGATGATAACGACCTTATTTCTAAAAAAAATTATTCGGAAAAAATGGCGAATAGTATTGGTTGTACTTTGCTACATAATAATGCTACAAGAA
>CAYRIF010000193.1:0-7151 GCA_964424205.1 uncultured Roseivirgaceae bacterium
TGGGTGGCACTTGGTGTCAAAATTCTTATCCAGGAGCTGCGGTAGATGTACAATCACCATTATATTCATTTTCTTTTGAGCCTTATGATTGGTCACAAATGTTTGCAGCACAAGGTGAACTGGAGGAGTACACAAATTATGTTATTGATAAATACAAACTTCGAGAAAAAACTTTCCTAAACACCAATGTAGAAAAATTGGAATGGTTAGAAGGTGAAAATAAATGGCTGATACATACACACAATGAAGCCTTTAAATCGCAATTTGTCATCAACTCATCGGGCCCTTTAAGCACGCCATTTTACCCCAATTTTAAGGGAAAAGACAGCTTTAAACGAGAGACTTTTCATACCAACAATTGGAATCATAATTTTAATTTGAAAGGAAAAAAAGTTGCGGTAATAGGTAGCGGCGCAAGTGCTGCTCAAGTAATTCCTGCCATCGTGGATGAGGTAAAAGAATTGAATGTTTTTCAAAGAACGCCACATTGGGTAATGCACCGTCCAGATAAAATCTTCACCAAATTTCAAAGAAAACTCTTGAAATGGCGATGGATATATAATTTGGTAAGATATTACACCTATTGGTCATTGGAAAGCAGAGTAATAGCCTTTAAATATTCTGATTTTTTACTAAAAATATTTGCAAAAAATAAAGCAGTAAAACACATAAAAAAGTCATTAAAAAATAGAAAAGACTTAATTGAGAAAGTAACTCCCAATTATACCATTGGTTGCAAAAGAATAATTTTATCAAATACACTATACCCTGCTTTTGCTAAGGAAAATACCAATCTATTTACCAGAGAAGAACAAATCGCAGAAATTACAGAAACGGGACTCATTACTACAAAAGGGGCTAAAGTAGATTTAGATTTAATCGTTTATGCAACGGGTTATGATGCCACCGATGGCGTTATTTCTTATCCAATAATTGGAAAAAATAATATGCCCGTTGGATCATTTTGGTCCGAATTTCCAAGAGCCTATTTAGGAACTACATTACCAAAATTTCCAAACTTGTTTGTTTTAACTGGTCCCAATACTGGTATTGGGCATACTTCCGCAATTTTTGTAATAGAAGCACAAATGCATTATATTTTAGATAGTCTAAATGCTATTGAAAAGAATAATGCACAAGCAATAGAAGTAACTGAAAAAGCAGAAGACAAATACACCACTTTTATACATTCTGAAATGGAAAAAACGGTTTGGAAAAGAGGAAATTGCAATAGTTGGTATCAAAGTAAAAGTGGACATGTAATTGCCATGTTTCCAGGTTTTACTTTTACCTATTTGAAAATGGCAAAAAATTTTAAAATAAAAGATCATAGTTTAATAAAATGAAAAATTTTAAAAATAAAATAGTTGTAGTAACAGGAGCTGGTTCAGGAATGGGCAAGGAATATGCTTTTCAATTTGCCAAATTAGGAGCTAAACTTGCGTTAAATGATTACAACAAAACTTCTTTAGAACAAGTTAAAACAGAATTAAATAATCAAGGTTTTAAAGACGTAATCATTGATGATTTTGATGTTTCCAACAAAGAGAGCATGTATGCTTTTGCTGATAAGGTGAAAAAAGCATTTGGCAATGCACATATAATAATTAATAATGCAGGCATTGAAGGGGCAACAGAAAAATTTATGGACATAAAAGATGATGATTTTGAAAGATTGATAAATATCAATTTTTACGGTGTTGTTTATGGAAGTAGGGCATTTTTGCCACAGCTTGTTGCGAATAATGAAGGAGCATTAGTCAATATTTCCAGTATTTTTGGCTTGCATGGTATGCCTACACAATCAGATTATTGTGCAAGTAAATTCGCAGTCAGAGGATTTACAGAATCTTTGATGGTTGAGTTTTATGAAAGTCCAATTCAAATTCACATTGTTCATCCTGGGGGGATAAATACCAATATCGCACAGCATGAATTAAGTGCTCAATTTGCTGAAAACTATCTAACTACAACTCCCGAATCAATCGTGAAATACGTAATCAAAGGAATTAAAAGAAATCAATTAAAAATGGTTTATGGTCAAGATTCATTAAGAGTTCGATTGGCTGCAAACTTCTTACCCAAGCAGTTTTCTACTGCATTAATTAATTATGAAATGAAAAAGAGATTAGATTATTGAATGCATTACTACAAACAACCATTTTTCATTGTTTTTCAGCAAATTAGTTTATCCTATCTAATACAATGAAAAAAACGTACGATTATATCATTATTGGCTCGGGGTTTGGGGGCTCAGTTTCAGCATTGCGATTAGCAGAAAAAGGATATACTGTTTTAGTAATAGAAAAAGGCAAATGGTACAAAGCAAAAGATTTTCCAAAAACCAATTGGGATTTAAGAAAATGGATTTGGTTACCCCTATTTAAGTTTTTTGGAATCATGAAAATGACCTATTATAGGCATTTAGCAATATTAAGCGGAGTTGGAGTTGGCGGTGGTTCTTTAGTATATGCAAATACGCTACCCAAACCAAAATCTAAATTTTTTGAATCGGGTTCTTGGGCAGAACTGGAAAATTGGGAAAAGGTATTAAACCCTTTTTACAAAACAGCTTTAAAAATGTTGGGTGCAGAAAAAAATCCAAAATTTTTTGATGCTGATAACACTTTAAAAGAAGTAGCTAAAAATAATGAATTAGAAGATAAATTTGGTACTACAAACGTTGCAGTGTTTTTTGGTGATAAAAAAAATCAAAAAAACAAAGATCCATATTTCGAAGGAAAAGGTCCCGAACGAGTTTCTTGTAATTACTGTGGGAAATGTATGACTGGTTGCCCAAATAATTCAAAAAACACATTAGATAAAAATTATTTGTACTTAGCACAACAATTAGGGGTGGAGATTCTTGCAGAAAATGAAGTAGTTGATGTTTTGCCTATTTCAAATAACACCTATGAAATAACGTATAAAAAATCAACCAAGTATTTTGCTAAAACACAAAAAGTGCAATCAAAAGGAGTTGTTTTTGCAGGAGGGGTATTAGGGACAGTTTCATTAATGTTAAAATTGAAAGAAACATCCTTGCCAAATTTAAGCAATATGGTAGGCAAAGATGTTCGATCAAACAATGAGGCGCTCATTATAGTCGCAACAACAGACAAAACCAAAGATTTTACTAAAGGAGTTGCAATAGCTTCAATTTTGGATTTGGATAAAAATACTCATGTAGAGCCTGTTAGGTATGGCAGAGGTTCTGGATTTTGGCGAACATTATTGATGCCAAGCATTAAAGAGCCTAATTTTATGTTAAGGATTATCAAACTTGTTTTTACAGTAATAAAAAACCCTATTAGCTGGTTAAAAATATTTGTAGTTAAAGATTTTGCGAAACAATCTACTGTTTTGTTATTTATGCAAAATTTAGATAGCACTTTGCGATTTAAGAGATCTTGGTTTCGTATGAGTTCACACATTTTAAAAGGAAAAGCACCTACAGCATTTATTCCAGAGGCTCATAAAATTGCCAATGAATTTGCTAAAAAAGTAAATGGGAAAGCCATGAGTATTTTTTCTGAAACATTAACAGGCATTCCTTCAACTGCACATATTTTAGGTGGTTGTGTCATGGGAAAAAACAAAAGTATTGGTGTAATAGATAAGTTTAATAAGGTTTATGGATACGACAAAATATATGTTTGTGATGGCTCTATGATTTCTGCAAATCCAGGTGTTAACCCATCCTTGAGTATTACAGCAATAAGTGAGCGAGCGATGAGTTTTATAAAAGAGAAAGAATAAGCTGATTTAAATTGCTTGTCGCATTTGTACCTTCGAACAAGAAAATAAAGTGCCGTGGAAAGTTTATCAGAATTAAATTAGAGATTTATTTTCATTAAGGCATGAAAAATTTCTAAATAAATATTCAGAATTATTTAAAAAAATTGCAAAAATTATCATAACAGTTGCCAATCGAGTAGACGGCAGACAGCCTAATTAACGGCCAGTGCGCCGCTCACCCCACTCCCGAAATCTTTCGGGATATGGATTCCATATACGGCGGTTCACTGAATTTGAGGTCGAGTTTTTGGGTAGTAACCGGGCATTGAAAGATACCCTTTTCGTCGTAAGCGAGACAAAGTGATCATCGTTTTTAACATAAGGCTTTGCACCAGAACATCATTCCCCCATCAATTTCTCCAAAACAGTAATCGCCGCCTCAGCAATCACAGTGCCTGGTCCAAAGATGGCAGCAACACCAGCATTATATAAAAAATCGTAATCATTGGGCGGAATTACCCCACCCACGGTCACCATGATGTCTTCTCTGCCTATATGCTTTAGCGCAGCAATTAATTGTGGAATTAATGTTTTATGACCGGCGGCCAAACTTGAAGCGCCAATCACATGCACATCGTTTTCTGCCGCCTGCATGGCGACTTCCTCAGGGGTTTGAAACAATGGCCCAATGTCCACATCAAAACCCAAATCGGCAAAACTGGTGGCAATTACTTTTGCCCCGCGATCATGACCGTCCTGTCCCATTTTAGCCACCATAATTCGTGGTCTTCTGCCTTCCAACTTGGCAAACTTGTCTGCTAATGCTTGTGCTTCCATAAATCTTTTATTTCCTTTTGTCTCTGCAGCATACACGCCTGATATGGAGCGAACTGTTGCTTTATGCCTCCCAAATTCCTTTTCCATTGCTGAGGATATTTCACCTACTGTGGCTTTGTTCCTTGCTGCCGCTATGGCTAATTCTAACAAGTTTCCTTCGCCTGTTTTTGCGCATACCGTCAGAAAATTTAAAGCGATTTGCACTTCTTCTTCGTTGCGCGCCGCCTTTAGTTTTTTCAGTTTTTCTAGCTGAATATTTCTTACGGTTTCATTGTCCACCTCCAACAATTCCATTTCCGTTTCGTCGGTCGTTTGGTATTTATTAACCCCTACAATGGTATCTTTTCCTGCGTCAATTCGTGCTTGTTTTCTAGCAGCCGCCTCTTCGATTCGCATCTTTGGCAAACCTGTTTCTATTGCTTTTGCCATGCCCCCTAGCGCCTCCACCTCCTCAATCAATGCCCATGCTCTTTGTGCCAATTGATGTGTTAAATACTCTACATAATACGAGCCACCCCATGGGTCAACAACATTGGTAATACTCGTTTCTTTTTGTAAAAACAGCTGTGTGTCTCGGGCAATTTTTGCCGAAAAATCCGTCGGCAAAGCAATCGCCTCATCAAGCGCATTGGTGTGTAAAGACTGTGTGCCTCCTAATACGGCAGACATGGCCTCCACACAGGTTCGAGTGACGTTATTGTAAGGGTCTTGTGCCGTTAAGCTCCAGCCAGAGGTTTGACAATGTGCTCGCAAAGCCATTGACTTTGGGTTTTTTGGGTCGTACTTTTTGATAATTTTAGCCCACAACAATCGCCCTGCTCGCAGCTTGGCAATTTCCATAAAGTGGTTCATGCCAATGCCCCAAAAGAAAGACAGTCTAGGCGCAAAATCATCTATGCTCAACCCTGCTTTGATGCCTGTTTTGATGTATTCCATTCCATCTGCTAATGTATAGGCAAGCTCAATATCTGCCGAGGCTCCAGCCTCCTGCATGTGATAGCCACTAATGCTGATGGAGTTAAATTTTGGCATGTGCTTAGACGTGTATTTGAAAATGTCGGCAATGATGCGCATAGACGCTGCCGGCGGATAAATATAGGTATTACGTACCATAAATTCTTTTAGCACGTCATTTTGAATGGTACCGCTCAATTGCCCTGGCTTTACTCCTTGCTCTTCGGCGGCAACAATATACAATGCCATAATAGGAATGACTGCCCCGTTCATAGTCATGGAAACCGACATTTTGTCAAGGGGAATTTGGTCAAAAAGAATGCGCATGTCCAGGATAGAATCAATCGCCACGCCTGCCTTCCCTACATCACCCGCGACCCTTGGATGGTCGGAATCATACCCTCTGTGTGTTGGCAAATCGAATGCAATTGACAAACCTTTTTGCCCTGCCGCTAAATTTCTTCTGTAAAAAGCATTTGATTTTTCCGCCGTTGAAAATCCCGCATACTGACGGATGGTCCAAGGGCGTTTCACATACATTGTGCTGTATGGTCCACGTAGATATGGGGCGATACCTGCCACAAAATCCAAGTGATTAAATAACTCGGTGTCAGCCTTCTCAAAGGCAGGTTTCACCTCAATTTTTTCTGCTGTTTGCCAGTTTTTACGGGTGTTGTTGTCTCCTTTTTTGCTGCTTTTTTCAGCAACAATATCCGTGTAATCAATTTCCGCCAGACGCGCATTTGTTGTATTTAATTTCCTTAATTCACGCCAAGTATTTCGGACTAACTTATCAGTCAGCACCTCCACATAATAAGCACCTGCTGCGGGGTCAGTCACTCTGTCTAAATACGATTCTTCTTTGAGAATATTAGAAACATTTCTAGCAATTCTATTTGAAAAAGTCTTTGTTGCTTCATGGGGTTTCACACAAAGCGAGTCACATCCGCCAATAATTGCCGCCATCGCCTGTGTGGTATTGCTGAGCATGTTGTGATTGGCGTGCCCCTCATCATTTGAAGGCTTAGTGGTACAATGAATCTTTACTTTGCCACGTTCAAAATTCTTCCCTTGATATGCTTTTACCACCTGATAAAAAAGGATTCTTAATGCACGAAGCTTGGTAATTTCGATAAAGTAGTTATTGCCAACAGTTAATTCAAAAATGATGTTCTTAGCAATTACTTTCGCTGGGATTCCTAATACCAACAAGTTTTCAAAATAGTTGATTGCTGTATTTAGAATTTTCACTAACTCTTGAACAGCACCCTTCGAGCTATTAGCACCTATGGATAATACCTGAAAATTAGGGTGGCTTTCTGTCAAACTAATTATGCTTTGTAGCAGGTCATCATTTTTCTCTGCTCCTTCTATTCTTAAAAATCCCTGAGCAATTTTATGCTTTTCTAAAAATCTGATTGCCGCCCTGTTACTGTTAGCAAATACAAAACCAATATAACAATGTTCAAAAAGAATGTCTTTTAGTAAGCTATCAAAATCTATTTTTTGTATTCGGGTCAGGTTAAAAACAATTCCCTCTGCTCCGCTATTCAATGCTTCCAAAGCGCTAGTATTAGCCGTATTTTCATTTTCAACAATAACTTCTTGATAATTAATCCATT
>CAYRIF010000194.1:0-7150 GCA_964424205.1 uncultured Roseivirgaceae bacterium
TTTTCAAGAAAAAATGATACGGAGGAAATAGGTAACCATATGATACTCGCGCAGAGTCTCCTGGAAGGGATGCAGAGTAATTCTATGGACATACAGAGTCCTCTACGAGAGACTCTGATGGAGAGGGTAGAAAGATTTTAAAAGGCTGAAATTATTATTAAAAAATAAAAAATAGGATAATTTACTTGGAATTAAAACTGATAAAGAACAAACAAAACATAAACTTCCTCTGTATATTTTTCAAGAAAAAATGATACGGAGGAAATAGGTAACCATATGATACTCGCGCAGACTCTCCCGGAAGGGACACTGAGTAATTCTATGGACATACAGAGCCCTCTACGAGAGACTCTGATGGAGAGTTGTTTGTTATTTATAATTTAGTTTTTGGGATTTATAAAAGGTTGTGTTTTAAGAGTTAACAAGGATATATAATGATAAAAATAAAAAATTTACATGCCTCAATTGATGGGAAAGAGATTTTGAAAGGAATCAATTTAGAAATCAAAGCAGGAGAGGTGCATGCCATTATGGGACCAAATGGTTCAGGGAAGAGTACACTAGCAGCGGTATTGGCAGGGAGAGACGAGTATGAAGTAACCAAAGGATCTGTTGAGTTCTTGGGAAAAGACTTGTTGGCGCTGGAAGCAGAGGAGCGAGCAAGGGAAGGAATATTTCTGGCATTTCAATATCCTGTGGAAATACCTGGTGTGAGTACCACTAATTTTTTAAAAACCGCTGTTAACCAGATGAGAGAATACCGCGGAGAGGAACCTTTGGATGCGGTGCAGTTTCTGAAAATTGTCAGAGAGAAAATGGCGCTGGTGGAATTGGATAAATCATTGCTTGCCCGTCCGTTGAATAGTGGTTTTTCGGGTGGAGAGAAAAAGCGGAATGAGATTTTTCAGATGGCGGTTTTAGAGCCTAAGTTTGCTATTTTGGATGAGACAGATTCTGGATTAGATATAGATGCGTTGAAAATTGTGGCAAATGGCGTGAATAAATTGAAGAGTAAGGATAATGCAACCATCGTAGTGACGCATTACCAAAGATTGCTGGATTATATAGTGCCAGATTTTGTGCATGTTTTATTCAATGGAAAAATTGTAAAAACGGGAACAAAGGAATTAGCCCTTGAATTGGAAGAGAGAGGGTATGACTGGATAAAAGAAGAAGCACTAGCGTAACCCGATGGATACTAAAAAAGACATAAAGGAAATTCTTACCGAGCAATTTGAACAATTTGAGAATGCTTTGAATGGGCAAAGCCAGACGTCGCTTCATCAGGTGAGAAAGTCTGCGATGGCATCATTTGAAAAGTTAGGATTTCCTGATAAAGCAAATGAGTTTTATAAATACTCGACGTTGGCAAAAGCACTGTCAAAAGAGTTTGATTTCACTCAAATTTCGACTAAAAAATCAACTGAATTTGAAGGTGATATTAACGATTTTTTCATAACAGGTTTGGAGGCACATGTGGTCGTGCTTGTTAATGGAAAATTTTCTGAGAAGCATTCTGAAATTCAGGATACAGAAGGACTAGAAATACTTAGTTTTAGCGGAGCATATAAAAAGAATAAGGCATTGCTCGAAAGTCATTTTGCAAAGTATGCGGATGATGAAAACGATGCTTACACGGCAATGAATACTGCATTTTTTGATGATGGTGTTTTCATAAGAGTCGGTTGTAATGTGGTTGTTGAAAAACCAATTGTAATCTATCATATCACTGATAATCAGGAGATTAGTAATACAAGAAACCTTATCCTTGTGGGAAAATCTAGTCAGGTTGATGTTGTTGAAAACTACATATCTATTGGTAACAAAAATAATTTTTCTAATGTAGTTTCTGAAATTGTTTTAGAAGAAAATGCAACGGTTAATCATTACAAACTACAGCTGAAAAATAAGCAAGCCTATCATGTAGGTAATACCCAAGTTTACCAAACTAATAATAGCAATTTCACGGACTTTACCATTTCATTGGAAGGACAATTACTTAGAAATAATTTGAATGTTATTTCGGATGGCGAGAATTGCGAGACCAATATGTACGGGTTGTATTTACCGAAAGGAAAACAGCAGGTAGATAACTACACGGTGGTGGATCACAAGAAGCCAAACTCGTATAGCAACGAATTGTACAAGGGGATTTTGGATGAAAAGTCAACAGGAACTTTCAATGGTAAAATATATGTGCAGCAAGCGGCTCAAAAGACCAATGCATTTCAGTCTAATAAAAATATATTACTATCTGATGATGCTACTATCAATACAAAGCCACAACTTGAAATATGGGCAGATGATGTGAAATGCTCTCATGGTACGACCACTGGTCAGCTGGATGATGAGCAAATGTTTTACCTGCGATCAAGAGGATTGAGTAAAGAATCTGCAAGGTCAATGTTACTATACGCTTTTGCACTTGAGGTGGTAGAAAACATTAAAATTGAACCTTTGAAAAATTATATTGATAAGCATATTTATAAGATATTCAATCAATGAGTACACCTGTCAACATTGTTGAAAATTCTTTTGACATTGAAAAAGTCAGAAGTGAATTTCCTGTCTTGCACCAGCAGGTGAATGGAAAACCGTTGGTGTATTTTGACAATGCGGCGACTACGCAAAAGCCAAAGGTAGTTATAGAAGCACTTAACGATTATTATGAAGGTTATAATGCCAACATTCATCGTGGTATTCATACATTGGCAGAGAGAGCTACTGCTGCATTTGAAGCGAGTAGAAAAACAGTTAGGAATTTCATCAATGCTCGTGAAAATGAGGAGATAATTTTCACCTATGGCACAACAGACAGCATCAATCTTGTAGCGAATACTTACGGAAGGGCTAATATTTCAGCTGGTGATGAAATCATTATCTCAGCGATGGAGCACCATTCCAACATTGTGCCTTGGCAAATGCTGTGCGAAGAAAAAGGTGCAGTTCTAAAAATTATTCCTATCAATGCTGCGGGGGAAATTGTATTTGAAGCATTTGAAAAACTACTTTCGGATAAAACTAAAATAGTATCGGTAGTGCATGTATCCAATACATTAGGTACAATTAATCCGATTAAGAAAATTATCACCAAGGCACATGGATTTGGTGCGATGGTGTTGGTGGATGGAGCACAGGCATCTGCCCACGTGAAGATTGATGTGCAGGACTTAGATTGCGATTTTTATGCGTTCTCGATGCATAAATTATACGGACCAACTGGGGTGGGCATTTTGTACGGCAAAAGAAGACTATTAGAAAAAATGCCTCCATATCGTGGTGGTGGGGAAATGATAAAGTCCGTGACGTTTGAAAAAACAACTTATAATGATATTCCCTATAAATTTGAAGCTGGAACTCCGAATATAGCCGATGTGGTCGCTACAAAAGCAGCTATTGACTATGTTACGGCATTGGGCTTAGATAATATCGCTGCGCATGAGGCGGATTTATTGCAATATGCTACTGAGAAGATTATACAAATCCCTGATTTAAGAATCATTGGTAATGCTACGGACAAGGTGGGTGTGATTTCGTTTGTGATTGAAGGAATTCACTTTTTTGACATTGGGATGATGCTAGATGCAAGAGGAGTGGCGGTGAGAACGGGGCATCACTGTACGGAACCGTTGATGCATATTTTTGATATTGAAGGAACGGCAAGGGCGTCGTTTTCGGTGTATAATACCAAAGCAGAGGTTGATATTTTTATAGCAGGATTAAATAAGATAGTAAAAGTTTTAAAGTAAATGGCAGCGGAATCTATCAACGAAATACAAGATGAAATCATAGCGGATTTTTCAATGTTGGATGGTGATTTGGAGATGACTAATTTCTATTTGATAGAATTAGGACAGAAACTACCAGAATTAACAGCGTCAGAAAGGACAGAAGAAAACATAGTAAAGGGATGCCAGTCGAAAGTATGGTTGACTGCTGAACTAAAAGAGGGTAAAATATATTATAAAGCCGATAGCAATACGACCATTACCAAAGGATTGGTAAGTTTATTGGTGCGGATATTTTCAGGACAATCTTCTGATGAGATTATGAACGCTGAGTTGTATTTTGTTGAAAGAATTGGAATGAGCAGGTTCATTGGCACCCAACGCTCCAATGGGTTTGCTGCGATGCTCAAACAAATTAAAATGTATGCTTTGGCGTATAGTGGTAAAGTAGAAAGTTAAGATTATGAGTGAGGAAAATAAAAAGGAAGTAACGGCTGTGCATAGCGATGATGATTTGAAAGAAAAGATTGTTGCAGCTATCAAAACGGTGTATGACCCTGAAATACCGGTGGATGTATTTGAGTTAGGACTTATCTATGAGATTAGTGTTTTTCCAGTGAATAATGTGTATGTACTCATGACATTAACCTCTCCAAACTGCCCAGCGGCAGAAAGTATTCCAGCAGAAATAGAGATGGCAATTAAAGAAGTAGAAGGCGTAAATAAAGTAGATTTAGAATTAACTTTTGACCCGCCCTATTCACAAGACATGATGTCGGAAGCCGCACAATTGGAGCTTGGGTTTATGTAAAGGTATTACTGATTAGCTTGTGTAGTATATTCCCCATACTTAGGTTGGCTAATTTCATCATTACATTTTATGATATAGCAATTAACTGCCTCTTGGATACTCATAAAGAAATTGTCCTTTCCTATTTTATCAAAAATACCGCCCCTTTCCATGGCATCTCTTACCGGTCCTTTTACACCAGTAAAACAGATTTCTACATGGCGTGACCTATAATTATCAACAATTTCATTGAGGGCGTGAACCGCACTGCTATCAAGGCTGTTCATACTCTCCGCATTGATGATAACGACTCTTAGTTTTTTACCTTTTTCGGCGGTAAGTTCTTCAAGTTTTTCTTTGAAAAAATTAACGTTTCCAAAGTATAATTGCGCATCAAACCGAATGATTAGTATTTCATCCCTTAGAATAACTTTCCCAAATCTTTCAGCATTCCTATAAAAATGTGTTCCAGGAACATTGCCTAAAACAGCAACGTGTGGCTTGGTGGTTCTGAAAATCACGGTTGCCAATGATAATATCACACCAAGACCAATGCCTTTTTCAATACCCAAAGCGAATGTGGCATTAAATGTCGTAATCATTAACCAAAAATCTGTTTTGTGACTTTTCCATAAATGAATTGCTTCTTTATAATCTATCAACCCAAATACTGCCACCATAATTATTGATGCCAATATGGCCTTAGGAAGGTTGGCAAACAGGGGGGTGAGCACCAATAATGTAAGCAGGACTGTAAAGGCACCGATGATAGAAGCGAATCCTGTTTTTGCCCCAGTTTGGTCGCTTACAGCAGTTCGTGAAAAACTGCCAGTTATTGCGAAAGATTGAAAAAATGAACCCACGATATTCGCCATTCCAAGGGCAATCAATTCTTGGTTTGGTACGACTTTATACTCTGGGTGTTTCGATTGAATGGCTTTTGCCACAGCAATACTCTGCATAAAGCTCACCAACGAGATGGCTAGCGCAATGGGGAACATGGTTTGTATGGTGCGCCAATCAAAAAGAGGTAGGGAGAAACTGGGTAGCGTGCTTGGTACTTTTCCTAATACCTGCACACCGGCATCTTCTACGTGTAGTCCCCAAACGACCAAGATTCCAAAAATGACCGCAAATAGTTGCCCTGGCAATTGCTTGCTTATTTTTTTTGTTAGAATAATGATAGCAATACCCACAACACCTATCGCTACAGAAGTCCAATTAATTAAATCAAATTGTTTGAAAGCATTCAGGAGAATTTCGTGGGCATAATGACTTCTTGGGATATTGATACCGAGTAAATTTTTCAATTGACTAAATCCAATGATGAGGGCAGCAGCGGAAGAAAACCCACTAATGACAGGGTGAGACAAGAAATTAACCAAAAATCCAAGTCGAAATAACCCAAGTAAAAATTGTATTACGCCAATGAGTAACGCAAGGGTAATAGCAAGCGCGATATAATTTTCTGAACCAGTTGTTGCAATTAATCCCACTCCTGAGGCGGTTAACAATGAAACCATGGCAACAGGGCCTACGGATAATTGTCGGGAAGTACCTAATAGTGCGTAGATAATTACTGGAACAATTGAGGCATATAGCCCATAGATGGGAGGCATCCCTGCAATCATGGCATACGCCATTCCTTGAGGAACTAACATCACGCCTACTGTTAATCCAGCAGAGATGTCACTTTTTAAAAATGAAGCGTTGTATGTTTTAACCCAATCTAAGAAAGGAAAATATTTACCCATAAATATATGTGGAAATCACTTTTCTGCAAATGTAAAGAGTAATAGCGGTTTACTTGGTAACGTAAGTTACAAACTTTAAAAACATGATTCCTTGTTTTGTGTCTTCACAAACCAAAATGACGCTAACCACGCTCAGCGTCTCTCTAACCTCGCTCAGCGTCTCTCGAAGAGGACGCTGAGTTATTCAAAACATGTAAACTACTTGGTAAGGGATAGCTTCTACAACAAATGCTTAACATTTTCAGGAGGTCTGCCTAAGATAGCTTCATCTCCTTTCACGACAATCGGCCTTTCAATCAGCTTCGGATTTTCGGTCATAATTTTAATCCATTCAGTATCAGTATGCGCTTTGCCTTTGAAATTTTCTTTGAATATTGCTTCTCCTTTTCGTATTAAATCAAAAGGTTTCATGTCTAATTTTTTCAGTAGCTCTTTCAGTTCTGCA
Source organism: uncultured Roseivirgaceae bacterium (assembly GCA_964424205.1). Taxonomy (GTDB): domain Bacteria; phylum Bacteroidota; class Bacteroidia; order Cytophagales; family Cyclobacteriaceae; genus CAYRIF01. The sequence goes on from CAYRIF010000194.1 coordinate 6,718, forward strand.
ACTGTTGGTGGTGTATCTAAATAATTGACAATTTCTACCTCTGAATCGTTTTCAGCGATTAAGGCTAGCGTTTGCCTGCTCTTTGAGCATCTTGCGTTATGGTATATTTTTAACATGACGAATTTTATATTTAATGCAAAAGTAAATCTTTTAAGGAATAATGTATCACTGAATTTAATTTTGAATTACTTTTGCGCACAGATTTAAATATATATGATGATGATGACCCTAAAAAAAATATCCCTATTGATGCTAGCTCCAATGATTGTTGGGAGTATGTTGTTAAGCTGTGATGGTAAAAAGGAAACTAAGGACGAAGAAAAAGAAGCAGTAAAAATTGATACAACAACAGTAGCAGTAGATGCATTGTTGCACTACCCTGAAGAAAAACATTTCGCTAATATGAAGCAATTGACTTTTGCTGCAGACAATG
>CAYRIF010000195.1:0-7142 GCA_964424205.1 uncultured Roseivirgaceae bacterium
AATATATTTCTACGAATTAGGAAAACGATACAAGATATCAAAACCATGACGGCTAAGAATTCGAAGAAGTTCATCGCCACATTATAAAATCCATCCAAGAAAGGGGCAAAGACTCTATGCGTCCCCAAAAATCCATCAATGATGAATTCTAATACTTCAAGATTTATAATTAAGAATCCTGCGTAAACAAAAAAGTGCAAAAAGGCAGGAATAAATTTCTTGAACATCTTTTTTTGTCCAAAAGCGACAAGCGTCATGGTGCGTAGTCTTTCAGAAGGGTTACCTTCCCGTTCTACGTCTTTGCCAAGTAAAATATACGCTCTGATGGTTTTAAAACGGTTAAAAAGTAAATAACCTGCAGTGGCAAGCACTAAGAGAAATGCAATTTGTGGTATATATTCCATTCGTTAAATATTTTTTTTCAATATAGCTTCAAAATTTTATTCATAAAACATTTGGAGCAAAAATATTTTTATATAGATTTGCATCCCAATTAAGCGGTGCTATAGCTCAGTTGGTAGAGCATCGGACTGAAAATCCGTGAGTCGGTGGTTCGAATCCACCTAGCACCACGCAAAAACCCTTTCATATCGAGAGGGTTTTTTGTTTTAATTCAAATTAATAAGCACACCGTTATAGGCTGCAAATATGCCAAATCCTCCTTCAATATTAGTGTAAATGGCTTGCGGTATTCCTCCAGAAAATTCTATATCTAATGTTTGAGCCTTTAGGGTTCTATGAAATTCATAGTAGTTATAATCAACATTGGCCAATAGTGCCAATGGATAAAACTTATACCCATCATAAGCGGCTACATCGCTTGGCACGAAACTATCTGAAAAAATCATGCCTCCATCATTTAGACGATCGGTATATAACCCTACACTATTACTATTTCTCCTCATTTCTAAATTACCCAAAGCATCCTCTCGCATACTTAAGCTAAACAAACTATAATAGTTGGTTTCATCTGAAAAATCTTCCCAAGATAAAGCAATACTTTGCTGCAAATCTCCTTTTGCAATTACCTTCACTTTATTTGTGTCAACCCTACTTATTGGTATAGTACAAGTTGCAGTTGCTTCTAGATAATCAGGAACATTTACCACTAAAGTATAAGTTTTTCCTGCCAATATTGGAAACGCTTCTTTACGGATAAAATAATACCTCTTGAAGTCCTCAAGCAATAAGGTCACTTTTGTATTCCCTTCCTGTAAGGTAACAATAGCATCTGTCGCAATACTATTGCTCTCTTTACCTAATTCCACCACTCCAATTGCAGGTTCCGCATATCGAACCTCCACTTTAATCAGGCTATCCTGAGGGCTTATAAACGCTTGTACAACAAGTCTATGTTCTACAGCAGCCTCTTCAACCTCCACTTCTTTCAAAAATATTTCTTCGCAAGAGATTGTAATTACTAACAAGCCTATCCATAATAATCCGTTAAATAGTTTTTTAGTTTTCATCAGAATTTAAGGTTGTAAGAGAATGAAGGGAGAAATGGAAGTCCAAAATAGGATAACTTATTCTTATTAGTGTTAGCATCTTCGTTAGGAATATAAATGAAGGGATTAATATGGCCGTACACGTTATAAACACTAATTTCCCAAGTCCGCTCCCTTCCTTTTTTCTTTTTTTTATGAAATTGTATACTCATATTCAAACGATGATAAGGGATTGTCCTAAAAGCATTTCTCTTTCCATATTGAACAACTTTATGCTGTCTTGAATATCCCTCACCCAAAATATGTGGTTCTAAAATTAAATAATATTTGGGTATAGTAATTGCATTACCCGTGGCATAGACCCAAGAAGCAGATAGTGTTACTTTAGGTTTTGGCTTATAAATACCAACAATAGAAATGTCATGCCTACGATCATACTTCGCATAAAATTTTTCACCATCATTAATTCCATCAAACTGATGTTTGGTCCAAGACAAGGTATAACCCAGCCAACCAGAAAATTTTCCAGTCTTCTTCTGAATTAAAAACTCACTACCATACGACCAGCCTTGCCCTACCAAAACATTTTGTTGCCAATCCACCTCATTAATTGCTTCTGGATTATCACCAAATTCCAAAACAAAAGCAGTACCATCTTTATACGCCAAGATATTATCCATTTTTTTATAAAACCCTTCCATGGTCAGTGTCCATTTTCTTTCTGATAAATCCTTTGCAATACCGAGTGCCATTTGCTTTGCTCGTTTTGGTTTGAGTTTTTCGGTGGATGGCACCCATAAATCCGTAGGCATACCCGCACCTGAATTCGACAGTAAATGAACATGCTGATTCATTGCGGTAAATGATGCCTTGACTGCCCACTGGTGAGGCAGCGTGTAGCCAACCGCAAATCGTGGTTCTAAATTGTAATAGTTCTTACCATTAACATGGAAAATATTAGGGCGTACACCAATGTTAAATCTCAAATTAGGAATTGGCTGAATCATCGCTTCTGCATACATGGATACATCAAATGATTTAATTACATTTTTGGTGTTGAGCACACTATCAATACTAGCATTTTCGTAAGTAAACGCGCTAGGAATAAAACGATAATACGTTGACTTAATCCCGGTCTTGAAAACATAATTGGGATGTAGCATAAAATCAATGTCATGCTTAATGGTATAGTTTTTTATTTTGGAAGAAAAATCAATATTCAAACCGTCCTGATTATTTCCTTTATTAAAAATATTGAACTTATAGTTGGTATATATTATCGAGGTATTAGAAAATAATTTTCTATTATAAATATGATTCCACCGCAGGGTTGATGTCTGATTCCCCCATTGGAATCCATATTTATTATTATCAATTTTAAATTTCAAAGCATCTTTACCAGAATAACTGCTAATAAATAGCTTGTTTTTATCATTCAACACAAAATTTAATTTGGTATTTATATCATAAAAGAATATACCAAATTTTTCCTCCTTTGGAACAAATGGTTTCACCAGCAAATCAAGATATGTTCGTCGACCTGAAATCATAAACGATGATTTTCCTTTTTTCAATGGTCCTTCTAACATTAGTTTTGATGCTAGTAAACCTACCCCAAATTCGCCATGTACTTCCTCCTTGTTTCCATCCTTCATTTGCATCTCCACCACCGAGGAAAGTCGTCCTCCATATCGCGCTGGAAATCCTCCTTTTATTAATTCTATACTCTTGATGGCATCACTGTTAAAAGAAGAAAACAAACCGAATACATGAAATGCATTATAAACCACCGCATCATCCAACATTAGTAAATTTTGGTCAGGGCTGCCGCCCCTTACATACATACCGGCATTAATTTCACTGCTGGTCTGCACGCCAGGCATCAATTGCATTGCCTTCAGTGGGTCTTTGATGCCAAGAATAAAAGTAGGAATGTCCTTTATTTGCGCTACAGGGATTTTAATAGCGCTCATCTGCTCGGTCTCACTTATTTTCTCTTGCGCATCTGCATGCACTACAATTTCTTCTAAACCTAACGTCTTCGGTTTTAGGTTTACATTCAAAGCAACATTTTCCTCTAATCCAACCGCAATCCGCTCAATTTCATAGCCCACTGATGAAATAATGAGATTTACCGTATTTTCTGATGGCAATGTGATGGAATAAAAGCCATATTTGTTGGTACTGGTTCCAAGTGCTGTTCCTTTTACATAAATTGTGACCCCTGGCAATGACTCCATACTTTCCTCTTCCAATACATAGCCGCTAATCGTATAGGTTTTTGTAATTGGAGTTTGTGATTCCTTCCTTTTTTTGATGATTATCTGATGTTTCATCACTTTGAAATCTAAACTAGTCAAACGTTTCAGTTTTTTCAAAACCTGATTCAACGGTTTATCTTTCACCACAAAATCTATCTTTCTCTGCGCCTGTATGACTTTGCTGCTATAAGAAAATGATACTCCTGTTTGATTCTCTATTTTTTGAAGAATTTTTTCAATAGAGGTGCTCTTTTCATTAAGTGTTAGTCGCTGATAATCATTGCTTTGCTGAGAGAAAACATGCAGGCTAATAAAAATAAAAACAACCGATAAGACTATCGCTTTCCACATACATGCAAATTAATAAATAATGATAGCCTATATATAAATCAAACTGTAAATATTAAAATATCATCAACATCCTTTGCCATTCAATAAGATTATATCTCCTTCTTCCGCTGCTTGTAAATTAAGTGTCTTCTTAATTACCTCGAGTACCTCATGAAGTGATTGCTGATTAAAAGAAGTGGTCAAAGTGCAATTCTTGAGTTTGGTATTTTCAAATTGAACCTCAGCATGATATACTTCGTTAATTTTGTCTATTACCTGTTCCAATGGCATATCATCAAATGTCATTTGCTTGGTTTTCCATGATAGGTAATTTGGGTCATCATTTAATACCTCCAACAATTCACCCGTCTTTTTATTAAAAATTCCTTTTTCGCCTTTGGTTAAAATCACCTCCTCCTCTTTTGCCCTGACAGCTACTGTGCCTGAGGCTACGGTCACTTCAATCGTGGAATTTTCCGTATGAGAATTAACATAGAAAGAAGTACCTAATACTGCCACTTCAATATTTTGTGTTTCAATAACAAACGGCTTCTGCTCATTTCTTTTCACTTTAAAAAAGGCATCGCCGTTTAGCGTTACTTTTCGCTCTTTTCCTTTAAATCCTTTGATAAATTCAATTTTAGAATGACTATTTAGCGTTACTTCCGTCCCATCATTTAGCTGAAAGATATTCGCTGTATTTTCTGCTACTAAAGACTTTGTAGCAATGTTCTTATCTGAATTAAACAACCAAAGACCTGCCATTACTAATAGCAACACTGCTGCCGCTATTTTTAGCATCGGAAACGAATTTCTCTTTCTATGAATATCAATAACCTTGGCTTCAGGGAATAGATTACTTGCCACTTTTTTCCATGCGGCCTCCACCTCTATACTTGCGTTGGGCTGCAAAAGATGCCAGGTGTTTTTGTATTGGTTAAACTTGGCTTTGTTTTCTATACTTTCATGCACCCAATTTTCAAGCGCCACTATTTCATCCGCACTTGCTTCTCCTGCCAAGTATTTACTTACCAATATGTCGTAATCTGTATTCATGTTAAAGTCCCTCACCGTTATTACACAAAAAAGTCATGCTACCCTTAGTTCAACTGTTAAAAAAATACAAAAAAACTATGACGGTAACAATATACGCTTCCAAATCCACTTTCAGCGCCTTCAAAGCCTTGGTCATATGTGCCTCTACCGACTTCACAGATATTCCCAGCTTCTCAGCGATTTGTCTATATTTTAGATCTTCAAACCGACTCATCTCAAAAATTTGGCGACTTTTATCAGGTAAGGCGCTAATGGCATTGTCAATTTTTATTTGCAGTTCATCCACTTCCAATGCATCACTTTCTGCTGTAAACAAATTTTCATCCACCGTATCAAAATCAAGAATCTGACTTTTGAATTTTTTATTATCTCTGATGTAATTAAGGCAGAGGTTTCGAACAGAAGTATAGATATATGATTTGACAGGTTTATCTGAATCAATTTTCTCCTTGTTGTTCCAAAGATTAATAAATGCCTTTTGGACAATATCCTTGGATGCCTCTAAGTCATAGACATAACTTTTGGCAAATGCACACAGTGGCTCAAAGTACTGCTTGAACAGACTTTCAAATAAAACTTTATCTAATCCTGTGGTCAATCTTCTAAGCTTTAATGTTTTCCATTGTGCGGCAAAAATACTGCCAAATTTTAAATTTTCATAAATAGACTAAAAATGTATCTTTAATCCCAAATTAAAACCAAGTGTATTGTCATATTTAGTATTACTGTACTGCAGCATTCCTTCAAGCGCTGCATTTTTAGTGAAAAAGTATGATGCTCCTAGCCCAGCTTTATATGTGAATTTTTTAGATTTATAAGAGGAAACTCTATTACTAAAATCGGTAGATTCTAAATTTCCAGAAGCTAATCCAATACCAGCATGACCAAAAAACCTAAGTTTATCGTGCTTCCCAAAATAATACCTTGCGAAAGGCATAATTGCAATGGATTCACCTTTGAATGCGCTAAACTTTGTTACTGAATAATCCAATCCAATACCAACAGCAAGATTGTTAGCCACAAAATATCCTACCGTTGGAGAAAAAATAAATTCGGTTACTGTAAATCCTACATGTTTTTTTGTATTAAAATCAAAATTACCTCCTATTATAAATTCACCCTTTTCAGTTTGCGCAAATGAGGTGATTGAAAACGTTAAAAGGAGGGTGGTAATAATCATGTTCTTTTTCATCGTTGTATTTCTTTTATTGTAACATATTCAACTATATAAATGTGGACATCTTATCATTGGTTGCTTGTTCTAAAAAGAAAGGAGCTGAAGCAATTAATTTTGAGCATAAAAAAAACCGAAACTTTCGCTTCGGTCAATCAAGGGATGCTATCACTTTTTTATCAAGCATCCTCTTCTCATTCATGATAAGAGAATCATACTCCCAGAAGAGTGATGGCATCCCAGTATTATTCTACCTCAACCGTCTCAATATTCTCAAACTGCACATGATTATCTGCATCCATTTTGATGTAAACTACTGAATCGCCGGAGATATTTCCTGCCAAAATTTCTTTAGACAATACATTAAGAATTACCTTCTGCATCACGCGTTTCAATGGTCTTGCACCAAACTGCGGGTCAAATCCAATCTCAGCTAGGTGGTCTAAAACTTTATCCTCAGCTTCCACGGTGATACCATTTTCTTCAAGGCGTTTTTGGATGAGAGAGAATTGTATGTCCACAATTTTCCTTATGTCCTTTTTAGACAAAGGTCTGAACATGATTGTTTCATCAATTCGATTTAAAAACTCGGGTCTTACTGATTTTTTGAGTAATTCGAATACCTCATTTTTCGTATTTTCTAGCACCTCCTCGGCATTTTTATCATTCAATTTTTCAAAATTCTCTTGAATAATATGCGCCCCAATGTTAGTAGTCATAATAATAATGGTATTCTTGAAATTTGCTACCCGTCCTTTGTTATCTGTCAAACGTCCATCATCCAACACTTGCAGCAAAATATTAAACACATCAGGATGTGCCTTTTCAATTTCATCTAATAGAATCACAGAATATGGTTTTCTTCTTACTGCC
>CAYRIF010000196.1:0-6998 GCA_964424205.1 uncultured Roseivirgaceae bacterium
TGCACTTTCCAAAAATATTGTCTTAAAATTATTCAATCCGATTTATTTTAAGCAACAATACAAAAAGTTTCAATATTTAGCAACTTTTGCGATATTTTTCCTTTCTCGGCTATCTAGTCCTAAAATACGGCTACAGGTTAAAATTCAATTCATCACTAAACTTTGTACAAAGATACGCACTTTGAGTTAAGGACTAAAACCGCTATTAGGCTAAAAAGAGTGAATGAATTTTTCCTTGGTGCAGGATTTTGTTAGAAAAACAGCGTAATAATCTCTAAACGACAATATTTGTGCCATCATTAATTTTTGAATACACAAATCATTTTCCAATAAAATAAGTTACTTTGTCGCTCATAACTTAGTACCATGAATATTACCAAAGACCTCTACAAAAATTCGATGTCGCTACTGACAGATTTATACCAACTGACCATGGCATATGGTTATTGGAAGTCTGGGATGGCAGAAAAAGAATCTGTGTTTCATCTATTCTTTCGTAAAAACCCTTTTGAGGGTGGTTATGTTGTCACTTGTGGATTAGAATATATCATTGATTTTCTTAGGGAGTTTAAGTTTTCTAAAGATGATTTGGAATACTTAACAACACTTAAGACAAGTGCAGGAACGGTATTGTTTGAAGCAGATTTTCTGGCGTATTTAAAAGAGATGAAATTTTCTTGTGATATAGACGCCATTCCTGAAGGAACGGTTGTCTTTCCGCATGAGCCTTTAATTAGGGTAAAGGGGCCAATTTTGCAAGCGCAATTAATTGAAACGGCATTATTGAATATTATAAACTTTCAATCGCTCATTGCGACCAAGGCGTCTCGGGTGAGCATGGCTGCCAAAGGTGAACCAGTGATTGAATTTGGTTTGCGACGTGCCCAGGGGATTGATGGAGGACTGGCAGCAAGTAGGGCTGCCTATATTGGTGGTTGTGCCTCTACTTCTAATGTTTTAGCAGGTAAATTATTCGACATTCCGGTGAGTGGTACACATGCGCACAGTTGGGTGATGAGCTTTGATAGTGAGATGGCTTCGTTTGAAGCCTATGCAGAAGCACTGCCTGATAATTGTATTTTTTTAGTGGATACTTTTGATACAATCAAAGGAATAGAAAAGGCAATTACTGTGGGGCATTTACTGAAAGAAAAAGGAAAAAATATGTTGGGCATTAGAATTGATTCTGGTGATTTGGCCTATTTTAGTATCAAGGCAAGGGAGATGTTAGATGCTGCTGGATTTACCGATGCAGTGATTGTGGCAAGCAATGATTTGGATGAACATATTATGAATAGTTTGAAGGATCAGGATGCTAAAGTGAATGTTTGGGGTGTGGGTACAAAACTTGTGACTGCCTATGATCAACCTGCCTTAGGTGCAGTCTATAAATTATCGGCAATTGCAAATAGTGAGGATGGGTGGGATTATAAGATTAAACTTTCAGAACAAAGTATAAAAATAAATAACCCTGGGATTCAACAGGTCAGGCGGTATTTTTTGAATAATCAATTGTTGACAGATATGATTTATGATGTGGATCATTTACCCAGTCAAAGAATCAAAATCATTGACCCAGTTGATGCTACAAAAAGAAAAATGATTGATGAAGAGAGTTTGACTTTTACGGATTTGTTAGTGCCAGTATTTAGAGAAGGAAAGTGTGTTTATACGGGACAGAATATTCATGATATAAAGACAAAAGTACAGCATGAGCTAGGGCAACTCCATAAGGGAGTAAAGCGATTTGTAAACCCGCACAGGTATATTGTTGGGTTAGAGCAGCAGTTGCATAATATAAAAACTGATCTTATTTTGAAACTAAGAAATATTGAATAATGAATAAAAATGCAGCACTTATCTTGGTTGATATTCAAAATGATTTTTTGCCTGGTGGTGCATTGGCGGTGTCACGGGGTGACGAAATTATTCCAATAGTAAATCAACTACAAACGCAGTTTGATTTAGTAGTTTCAACGCAAGATTGGCATCCTGAAAATCATGGAAGCTTTGCCAAAAATCATGCAGCTAAAGAAATAGGAGCGGTGATTGACTTAAATGGTTTACAGCAAATTTTATGGCCAGTGCACTGTGTTCAAAATACGGCGGGTGCTGCCTTTGCTGAAGGGTTGAACATGGATAAGGTAGCAAAAATATTTCCCAAAGGCACAAATATAGCGGTTGATAGTTATAGTGGCTTCTACGACAATGGGCACTTTCAATCGACAGGATTAGGAAGGTATTTGAAAGAAAAAGAGGTGACAAAGGTGTTTATCGTTGGATTGGCAACAGACTATTGTGTGAAATATACGGCTTTGGATGCGCTGAAATTGGGATTCGAAACGGTTGTATTTTCAGATGCTACCAGAGCAGTGAATATTCAGCCGAGTGATTTTGATGAGGCAATCGAGGCGATGGAAAATGCTGGGGTGACGGTGCTTTCTGCTAAAGAATTGCTACTGAAAAATTAGTTTTCCTTTATAATGTTCTTTTACTTCCACTAGTGGTGGATGATGGTAGGCGATGACATTACCTACAGAATATATGTTTCCTTTTATTGACTGCTGTGGATTAACTTTGACACTGTTTTCTGCCCGATGAAAAATTTGTACTTCTTGTGCTATCAATTCCGCTCCTTCAAATTTACCAATACTATTGGCATAGGTCAGGTTTAATTTATTGGTACTACCTGCAATAGTGGTATTGGCAATGCCATTGGAAACCACACTAATCTTGTTGTTGTCAATCTGTAGTTTGAAATTTCCCATATTTAAATAATCATTTCCATTATCCTCTACTAAAAGCGTAAGTGAGGGATAGGTGAGTGTGTTTTTAGAGGAAACTGTATATTCACTTGAATTTCTGATTGATTCAATATTAGGACTGCTTACATATATTTTGGTGGCGGAAAATTCAGGGCTTAATAAACACGACCCATCTGCACGAAGCGTTAATATATTATTTTCTACCGATGTATATACGTTGTCTAGTTTGTTTTTTCCTGTTTCAATGCGTACTTTCTGAATTGCACTGTCTGTAACAATCAATTCAATACCTGGTCGGACAATAATACGATTGAAATATGGAACGGTAACCTCTTGAGACACCAAGCCACCTAAAGGTTCGGTGCATTCTTTTTCACATGAAAAGCATATAAGTATGAATAGCATCCCAATGTATTTTCTCATCTTAAAATAATTGATGGTGAATGCCCAATGTCAAGTATTCAGCGGTAAAAAGATGAACCTTTAGGTTAAGTCCAATGGCAGTTTTGTGTGCATTCAAGTAATATTTAAAACCTATTTTTTGGTATACCTGTCTAGTGATTTTAAGTGGTCTATAAATGTAATAACCAATCAATGTTTCAAGTGCTATTTTATTGAAAAATAATTCATGTCCTGCGAAGATGCCAACTTGTTTATGGTCTAGTAATTTCCTGTCTGGGTCTTCAATTTTGGTGTGGAAGCTAAAGTCTGCAAAGTCCTTATTGGCTTGAGAATTGAAAAAGTCTATTCCTATTTGGAAACCACTTTTGTAGCCAATTCTTTTTTCAAGATAGCTGCATAAATGATAAATGAATTTAGTGTGTAACCCTGCTTTTGCACTATGCATACCACCATTGATGCCTAAAAATAACCCCATTGACTTATTAGGAAATATTTCTTTTTTAGTTCGTTTTGGGTAGGTTGTTTCAGCCTTGGATATGTGATAGTTTAAGCCGGCATTGATAAATAATGTATTAATGCCGGTATTCGGTTTTTTGAAGCTTGCATTGGAAAAATGAGTCGCCATGAAGCCTGCATGGAAGCCAATATGATTGAATAGGTTGGGGTGGCGATAATTAAGACTTACAAGTTGAGCAGTTTCTAGATGGCTACTCATTACCATGTTTTGATTATTGTTTTCCAAATCAAAGGGATGGGTATTGTAACCCAATCCAACACCAATGTCAAGATTTAATTGGTGCTTACTGTTTCTATTTAGTAAGTAGTAGGTGGTGAGATATTGTACAGCGAAGACATTGCCAATGGTAGGATTTTTGAAATTATGATGAGATACTATGATTCCCCAATCAGGGTAATTATACCGTTTTTTCCATTCACTGCTGGAAGCTGCTGTTTTATGCCAACTGATACTTATGAATTCTGGATGGGCAATATTTAAATGACCAATTGATTTTTGGTGTTTGATGATGCTACCGATTGCATAATTGGTCTGCCAATAATTGTCACCCTCTTGTGCGTAGGCTACAGTATTTTCAACGAAAATGAGTAAGAAAAAAAGGACAAAATGTTTCATATTTTTTGTGATAGCATCGATCTAGAATCGTTTTAAAACCAATGATGCAACTGTTGCTCCAATGGCAAGTGAAGATGTAGCAGCGGGAGAGGGGGCATTGCATACATTGATGGAGTTGCTATTTTCAATGATATTAAAATCATCCAATAAACCGCCTACTTTGTCACATGCCTGCGCTCTAACGCCTGCGCCTCCTGAAATTAAGTCCTCTTGCTGTATTTCAGGCATGAGTTTTTGCAAGGCTTTGGTGAAAGCTGATTTAGAAAATGAGCGGTACATCTCTCCAAAACCAGTACGCCAGTATTTAGCCGCTACTTTTTGAAAGCCTGGCCACGCCAGGGTTTCTGCTAGTTCCCTAATGTTGATGTCGGATTTTTTATATCCTTCTCTTTTGAATGCTAAAACAGCATTTGGTCCTGCTTCAATGCCACCGCCTATCATTCTGGTGAAATGTACCCCCAAAAAAGGAAAATTAGGATCAGGAACAGGGTAAATAAGGTTTTTTACTAAATATTCTTTCTCCTTTTTTAGCTTAAAATATTCCCCTCTAAAAGGAATTATTTTTAAGTTTAGTTTGCTTTCGGTCAGCCTCGCAATTTTATCGGAGTATAAACCGGCGCAATTTACTACTAGTTTGGTTTGATAGGTTTTTTTGTCAGTAACTACTTCAGTCACTTCATTTTTCCCCATTATTCTCACCACTTTTTCGCTTAAGAAAATTTCTCCACCAAATTCTTTTACTTTTTCAGCATACTTATTTGCTACCGCTGTATAATCGATAATTCCTGTTTGTGGCACGTGGATCCCTGCTATGCCATTCACATGGGGCTCCTGTTCTTTTAATGCTTCTTCGGAAAGTTTAGTGAGGTTATTAAGCCCATTTTGCTGTCCACGTTCGTACAGTTTGTCTAGGTAGGGCAACTCACTTTTCTCTGTGGCAACTACTATTTTTCCACATAGCTCATAACGCACATGCTCTTGATTGCAGAAATTGATTAGTTGATGATAACCATTGATGCAGTTTGTCGCTTTGAGGCTTCCTGGTTGGTAATATAACCCAGAGTGGATTACCCCACTATTATGACCTGTTTGGTGTTTGGAAAGCGTACTTTCCTTTTCAATAAGGGCTAGTTTTAATGAGGACCTTTCCTTTTTCAGGTTATAAGCAGTTGCCAAGCCAACAATACCACCGCCAATGATTATAATATCGTATTTCAAGATATAGTTATTTCTATTTAAGATGTGAAATTACTAAAAATTATGCTTATTGAAAATTGCCATTACAAACTTATACTCAGCTTATTGTCTTAGCAGTGACGAATATTTAATTTTGTAATTAACAAATAAGTTCATTACGTTAGGGCTGTTGGTTAAAACATTAAGGATGGATATACTTTGGATTGTTATTGGATTTGCTTTCATGATGGTTGGAATAATAGGTTGCTTTTTACCGGTTTTACCTGGTCCTCCGCTGAGTTTTGCAGGCTTGCTTGTTTTGCAATTGCAGGAGACGCCTCCTTTTGAAACAAAATTTTTAACTATTTGGGCTGGTGTAGCCATCGCTGTCACATTATTGGATTATGCAGTGCCTGCTTATGGTGCTAAAAAACTTGGCGGTAGTAAAGCAGGGGTGACGGGAAGTGTGATTGGTTTGATTGTGGGAATCCTTAGTCCAATTCCTGCAGGCATTATTATAGGGCCATTTTTGGGCGCCATGGTGGGTGAGTTGATTATTGGTAAAAAATCTGGGGAAGCTGCTAAATCAGCATTTGGAACTTTCCTCGGTTTTCTAGCTGGTACCGCTATGAAGTTAGTGGTCTCTTTAATTATGCTTTATTATTTTTTCGCTAGTCTTTTTTGGTAAAAAATCGGTTATAAAAAAACACTCAAGTACAAACTTGAGTGTTTTTTTAAGAATACAACAATCTTATTTTAATGTAAAAGCAAGTTTTGCAAATAAATACCTACCGTTGATACCAAACTGCTGTGATCTTCTTGAATATAAGAATCTGCCACTGCTTTGATTGGCTTCTATTGCTTCATCTGGATAAACATCAAGTAAGTTATTTGCTCCAATTACGAATGAAGTAGCTTCATTAATATTAAAACCAACACTCACATCAGTCACAATTTTACTTGAAAATGTTTGGGTATTTGTGTCGCTATTTGTAGCCTCTTCGACTTCACCGAAATAAACATTTCTAAACATTACATTGAATTTATCAGTAGCATAGTTAAATGTCAAGTTGAACTTTGTCCTAGGAACTGCTGATTCTAAATAAATTCTACTGGTTTTATCAAAATAGGTACTTTCTTTTCCAGCTAATTGAGGGGATGATTTCACTGCGCCATCTAATTGTGTTTTTGAAAAAGTACCAGCAAGGCTACTTCTTAAATTACCATTACCTAATTCGGTTTTGTGCGTTAATACCACATCAAGTCCACTGGTTTTAGTATCAATGGCATTGGCGAAAAATGCTGCTTTTGTTGCATTAGCCTGTGCTAATAAACGGAATATTTCTTGATCAGCAGCTGATCCGTTTTCGTCTCCACTAAATTGTCCAGTATAAACTACCCTGTCTTTAATCTTTACTAAATAACCATCAACAGTCAGTGCTAAACCTTCAGTTAATTCAGCTGTTAAACCCAAACTAACATTGGTAGACGTTTCTTCTTTTAATTTAGGGATACCCAATAAT
>CAYRIF010000197.1:0-2229 GCA_964424205.1 uncultured Roseivirgaceae bacterium
AGGAAAAACCCACATCATCAAACCAATAGCGGTTAAGAAAACGCCAATGACTATATAGGCGATTAGCGAGTTCAAAAAACTATTTATTTCTTTGATTAAAACCCGAATCATGAATTGATATTTTTTGTGAGTTTATGAAATATATTTTCTAGCGACACTTCTTCTTGTTTCAGCTCCAGTAGCGATTTTCTATGCTCCATGGCAAAGTTGAAAATTACAGGACGAAGATCCTTACTCAGTTCTGTATGAATAATATAAGTACCTATCTCTTCTTCTATCACCTCCAAAACACCATCAATAGATTTTAACTCTTCCACCTCTATTCTTTCTGCAAACTGTGCCGTTAACTTGTGATAGGTCTCCACTCCTTGCTGCAAACCTTCCACTGTTTTATCCACTACTATTTTACCTGAGTCTATAATAATCACTCGATTGCACAATGCCTCCACCTCTTGCATGATGTGGGTTGAAAATATTACTGTTTTATCCTGACTGATATTTTTAATCAAATTTCTTATCTCTACAATCTGATTTGGATCAAGTCCTGTGGTTGGCTCATCCAATATAAACACCTCTGGATCATGCACCATTGCTTGCGCCAAACCGACTCGCTGCCTATATCCCTTCGACAAAGCTCCTATCTTTTTATGCTGCTCTACCCCCAGTCCACACATCTCTATCATCTCATTCACCCTCAATCTGCCATTCCTTCCCGACAAGCCATGCAAAGATGCAATGAACTCTAAATACTCATGCACATACATGTCTAGGTACAGCGGATTATGCTCTGGCAGGTAACCAATGAGTTTTCTTACCTCCATGGGTCTCTCCACCACATCATACCCACAAACTTCTATGGTTCCAAAAGTAGGTGGAATGTAGCAAGTAGCAATTTTCATGGTGGTAGATTTTCCGGCACCATTAGGACCCAAAAAACCTAATATCTCTCCCTTGCTAACCTCAAAAGAAATAGCATCGACCGCATGTTGATTGCCATAGATTTTCGTAAGATTTTTTACACTTATAGACATACACTTTTTATCTTCGGACAAATGTAAAAATACAAACCATCATTTTAGGCTAAAACTCAGGAAATTTATAGAGAATTCGCCCAACCCCTAGCTTTTTCCTTTGGGACGTAATGGTCTAACTTCAATATCAACATGATGGTAGTTGTCAGGGGTTTCTAGCACATGCAAAATCGTAGCGGCTATATCATCAGGCATCATCATATTATCGTTGGCATCAATCTCGGCGATATTATCAAAAAAGTTTGTTTTTGTAGAACCGGGATAGATGGTTGTTACTTTAATTCCAAATTCCCGCAATTCTTTATACATCGACTGAGAAATCCCCCGCACCGCATGCTTGGTGGCACAATAACCAGCCATTTGTGGAATGCCCGTTGTCGCTGCAATAGAAGCAATATTGATAATATGCCCCATTTCCATCTCCTTCATCTTTGGCACGACTGCTTTCGAACAATAAAAAAGTCCATGCACATTGGTATCAAACATCTCCTTCCATTCTTCCACATCCGCCAACTCAATTCGCGACACAAATCCAACCCCAGCATTGTTAATCAGCACGTGAATGTCACTCCTAATTAATTCTACAGTTTTATGGTAAGACTTTTCAACAGCCGTGAAGTACCGTATATCTGTTCTGAAAAAATGAAAATTTTTATCCTCAACATTTGGCTTTGTTCTACCCCATCCTACCACAGTCATACCTTTACTCAGCAGTAGTTTTAAAGTAGCCAGTCCAATCCCCCTGCTAACACCTGTTATAACCGCTACTTTGTTTTTTAAGTCCATTCCTCTTATAAAATAATTGATTTACAATATTACACCATAAACGACTATCAACAATCCATAGTATTATTTTTTTCAAAAGAAAAGTATAAAGTGGTTCATAAACGTGGAGGAATTAAAATCCGAGACTCGTAGAAATAGTAAGCGCCCAGCGTTACTAGAACACTGAGCACTTAGCTGTTTGAAAGGGACCTTTGCTTTCTTGATGTAAAAGTATAGGGGTGGTGATGGATTAAAAAGCGTAGAAATACGTATGGGTTGAAAAATATAATATTGTTTTTTCTTCAAGTATTTTAACATCCCGTACCTACGACACGCTAGCTATCATTTGAATTTTTTTTTACAAATATATCACTCCTATGGAGCTCATCCTGCTTTACATAAACATAAGTACAGAAGTCCTAATTCTTAAGTT
>CAYRIF010000197.1:2329-6998 GCA_964424205.1 uncultured Roseivirgaceae bacterium
CGTGGGCTTAGCTTCATCTCTACGCCAATCTCTGCATTGGTATTTCCGTCACATATCAATTGCAAAACGGTGAGTTCTTTGTCTGTGAAATCAATTTTCTTTCCTCTTTTACTTTTGTCTCTTCTTTTCTATTCAAGAATCCTTCTATCAGCATATCCGTCATCCATTTATTAAAATAGAGTCCTTTGTCCATCACATTTGTAATGGTTTCTGTTACTTCCTTGACATCTGTGTTTTTTAGCAAATACCCATGTACGCCGATATCAACCAAGTGCTTGATAAATTCTTCATCGTCATGCATCGTAAGCATAATAATCTTCACCTCAGGATAATCAGACAACACTTGCTTCGTTGCCTCAATACCATCCATTTCAGGCATTTTTATATCCATCAGTATAATATCAGGCACATTGTCTTTCAATTTTTCCAGCAATGCCACACCGTTCTCCGCTTCATCAATCAGGTCTATCCCTTCGATATCATCCAAAACAGCAATCATTCCTCTTCTAAATAGCTTGTGGTCGTCTGCGATAATAACTTTAATATTACTCTTCATCGTTGATAGATTTTATGTTAAACGTTACATTAGCAATTGTCCCCTTTGACTGGTCTTGTACAAAGTCTATTTTACCATCATAAACGCTAATCCTACTTTTAATGTTTTGTAGGCCAAGGCCAGCATCAGATTTTTTCCTTTCATTGTATTTTTGCATATCAAATCCCTTGCCATTATCTTCTACTTTTAATAGTACCGAATCCTCATTCATATGGATTTCAACCCTAATTTTAGAAGCCTCCGCATGCTTTAGCGCATTGTTCACTAATTCTTGTAACACCCGATAAATAGACAACTTCAGCTCTTTTGATAGGTTTAGATTTTTATTCTCTCGCTGCACGTCATAACTTATTTCAAGTGTATCGGTTGCCTCATTTACCTTTTGGCACAACTCTTTAAGTGCAGCCTCCAGCCCAAATTTATCTAAAGTAGCAGGCAATAAGTCTTTCGTGATTCTACGCACGTTTGCAATGGTTTCATCTACTACATTGATGGTTTTATCCGTAATGCCACGCATATCCTCACACCCTGCCTCGTTGTAAATTCTCGAAGCATTTAGCCGTACCAATGACAGTAATGCCCCCACCTCATCATGCAAATTTTCGGCAATACGCCTACGTTCTTTTTCCTGAGTCTCTATCGCAATTTTCAGCATATCTTTGTGGTGTTTCGTTTCTAATTCCTGAAAAGCATGCTTCTGCGCAAATACCCGTTTTTTATAAATTAACACAAAAACCACAAACCCCACCGCCATCAGTAAAATCACAAATGTTCCGACCAAAAATAGGAGTATATTATTTATTTGCTCGGCTGACTGACCCATATCGCTTTGGCTATTAGTAGATTTAGAATTACGTAAAGGAAATATTGTAAATAATATATCTGATGTAAAAAATCCTTAAACGCTTCTGTTTTTTCAGCTACATCAAAAAAGACTTTTAAAAACAAAGATAAGAAAAATGTACCTGCAAAATATAGTAATACTCCTGCATTAAACCAAAACATATCCTCCTGCTCCACTGTTTCAACCGTCAATTCTTTAAGCATTCTATAAAAGTATGATATTGCATAAATCATTAATACCAGGGAAGCAACGGCTCTAGTATTTGAATTGTAGTCAGTATAAACATCTTCTAAATAAATTGCATTTAAAACACAAAATGTTGTGAACAATACAATTATCAATAAAATAGTTTTCTTATAGCGTGCCTGCTTTGCAATACCAAAATACATAAAGCTATAAAAAGCAAATTCTACAACTGTAATTGCATGATAAAGCGGTAAATTATGGATAACCCTATAAGAAGTATACCAAGAAACAATATTAAACACTAAATGCAAAAGCAAAAATAAGAAAAACACTTTGAACGCTTCCCTTAAATTTGTGTACTTATAGACACTAATTGCAATGGGTATCAATATTGACGCATTAGAAACTACTTCTCCTGTTTGAAATGAATTCATACAATCTAAACCTACTGCCCATCGCCACAAAAACCAGGACATGGAAGCTCTGATCTAATAGCATATGCTTGATTACTTGAAGTCGCAAAAAGTGCAATGCTAGAATCCTGACTTTGTTGGTTGTCTTCTGATACTTTTGGAAATATATCGTTACCTTTGCAATCAGTTGCCACAACGTATAAATCCTTATCTCCATTTTGTGCGTACGCATAATACACCCTAATCCCTACTGCATCCTTTTGTGATAGCAGTCCTTCAATAGCTCTTTTGCTGTAAAAAAAAGCTCTGGTGACACCATGATTATCCGCTCTATGCGTTCCAATACCACTTTCAAATTCATTGATATCAATTGGTGTTACTTCTTTTCCTGTAAACATAATCTTTAAATTTTAAGTTAGAATTAAATGAATCATATTCCAAGGTATGGATTTTTGAAAACTTAAAATACGTAGAAACACGCAGAATGTCAATTCTACTAATTACAAAACAATTTATAAATGGTTAAGAGTTGAAATTTTAGCAATTAATGATACTTTTGCAAAACAAAAATAAATGCACCCGTAGTTCAACTGGATAGAATACCAGATTTCGGCTCTGGGGGTTGGGGGTTCGAATCCCTTCGGGTGTACAAAAAAGCCATCCTGGCTCTGTCGGGATGGCTTTTCTAACAATGGGACATGTCCAGACAATGGGACATGTCCCATTGTTACGATACCTTCTCTACCATCAAATTATGATTGGTATAAATACAGATATCAGCGGCGATGGTTAAACTTTCCCGCACCATTTCTTCGGCGGTCATGTCTTTGGCATGTTTTTTTAGCGCTGCTGCAGCCGACTGTGCATACATACTTCCTGAACCTATGGCTGCTATATCATTGTCAGGCTCTAACACATCTCCTGTACCTGACAATACCAAAATTTCATCCTTGTTGGAAACAATTAACATTGCCTCAAGTTTCCTCAAATACCTGTCCATCCGCCAATCCTTCGCCAATTCTATGGCTGCTCGCTTCATATTTTGCCCGTAAGCGTTTAGCTTTTCGTCAAAGCGCTCTAACAACGTGAATGCATCCGCTGTTGAACCTGCAAAACCCGTGACCACCTTTCCATCTTGCAATTTTCTAATTTTCTTTACATGACTTTTGGCTACGGTATTGCCCATCGTTGCCTGACCATCGGCGCCGATTGCTACTTCGCCGTTATGTTTTATTGCTATTACTGTTGTTGATCTTATTTTCATCTAACTTATATTTATTTGAGCTTCCTTCCTCCTTCACATCAAATATAGTGCAAATATAAATAGCCTGACAATTGGGCAGATTCTAAGATTTTCGATTGTCAAATTATGATTTAAGAATTTTAATGTCGTTAAGGTTATTTCTTTTCCAAGGTACTTGTTTTAAAAGTAATTAGATTTCGGTTTGTGGAGATACAAACAGAGGAGTAGGGAATTATGATTTTCGATTGACAAATTACGATTTGAGAATTAGAAATCAAGAGTAAAAAATTAGAAATTAGAACGAAAACACAATATATTTATCCCTTTCAAAAGTCACACATGCCGAAACAAGAAGCGTTTAGTAATCGATGGGGAATAATTTTAGCGTCGCTCGGCATGGCTATCGGTGCAGGCAATCTGTGGCGGTTTCCACGGCTAGCAGGACAATACGGTGGTGCATTTATATTGTTATGGATCCTATTTCTACTCGTTTGGTCAATCCCCATTCTGCTTGCCGAGTTTTCCATTGGTAAAAAATACAAAAAAGGCGTCATCGGTGCATTTGCAGCATTGATGGGTAAAAATTATGCATGGACTGGTTTTTTTGTCACCATCTGTACGTTGGGCATTAGTTTTTACTATGCAGTAGTCACTGGATGGGGATTACAATATTTAGGTTTTTCCATTAAAAACCTTTATTTCGAAATCACTGAAGACACCTCACTCTCTACACAACTTGCAAGCAACCCAAATTACGTAGAAGACTACTGGAAGCATATTTCTAATAGTAATATTCTCACCGTAATTTTATATGCATCGGTCATACTCTTAGGTACTTTTATTTTGGTCAAAGGCATTCAAAAAGGACTGGAAAGAGCCAATAAAATATTAATTCCTAGTCTATTTATACTGCTCATCATCATCACCGGCATCGCTCTCAATATGGAGAATGGCATCAAAGGACTGGAGTATATGTTCACCATAGACACAAGCCTATTTGCTGACCCCAAAATCTGGATTGAAGCATTATCACAATCAGCCTGGTCTACAGGTGCTGGATGGGGATTGATGCTGACCATTTCTGCGTATTCAAGAAATAAAGAAGACGTGACCCTGAATACTTTTATTGGTGCTTTCGGCAATAATACTGCCTCACTGATGGCAGCCATGGCCATTTTACCTGCCGTTTTCGCGCTTTCTCCGTCCGACGAACAAGCCATCACTTATTTACAAAGCGGAAATCAAGCACTCACCTTTACCATTATTCCTAAGCTTTTTGCAGAAATACCAGGAGGTTCTTATTTGGCTGTGATTTTCTTTTTGGCGTTTTTCTTAGCAGCTTTCAGTTCGCTATTACCCATGATTGAATTATTTATAAAAAACATCACGGATCTGGGTGTTGTTCGAAAAAACGCAGCCGTTAGGGC
>CAYRIF010000198.1:0-5786 GCA_964424205.1 uncultured Roseivirgaceae bacterium
GAACTGCAAGAGGCGGCCTTCAAGCCATTGGATAAGTTGGTTGTATTGTTAACGGTTAAGAAAAATATGAAAGTTTTAATTGGGGGACATTGTGACAGCTCAGAAAGGGATATGGACTTATCAACGAGAAGGGCGGCGGCAGTTAAAGATTACTTAGTAGAGAAAGGTATTGATGCAAATAGATTGGTCGTCAAAGGATATCGGGATTCCATGCCCATGATAAATGGTAAAACATCTGAGGATAAGAAAATGAACCGAAGAATTGAGGTGGAAATTATTTAGGATTTTTCTTGAGGTATTTCTGAACTTTTTCCTTGACCTCTGGTTTACTGAAACTCACACTATCATCACTTTGCACCGCGGTGATAAATTCGAAAAGAACAGATTCTCTATAGCCAAGTAGTTTAGCAACTTGCAAGCAGTAGTTGATTTCTTCTTTCACTAATTTTCCATCGGCCTTCATCAAAAGATAAATATTGTACATAAACTCGAACCGTTCATTATTATTAATATCATTCCAAAAATCCATCTCTTCGAGCTGCATTGGATTATTAATTATATCTTCTATCTTGCGTTCACTAAGTCCTTCTTTTGCTCCTAACTCCTTAATAAGATTCACTTCAGAACGTGGCATCTCACCATCACTCATTGCAATGTTCACTAAAATGCTAAGTCGTGATTTAATCATAGATATTTGGTTTGCTTTTGTTATTGAACCTAAATATAATAATAATAATTGACCATCGAAATTATTATATAGCTATCTTGCCAATGAAATGAATTTTTTAGCACATATATACCTTTCTGATGGTTTTGATGACGTGATGATAGGCAATTTTCTTGGTGACTTTGTCAAGGGAAGAAATTTTGAAAAGTATAATAGTGACATAGCTTTGGGGATTCAGCTACACAGAGAAATTGACATGTTTACTGATCGCCATCCAATTGTCAAGCAAAGTAAAGCCCGACTGTGGCACAAGTATCGGCATTATTCAAGTGTAATAATGGATATGTATTACGATCATTTTTTGGCCAAAGATTGGTGTCAATACTCAGATATAGAATTAGTGGAATTTACGGAGCGCGCGTATATGGCACTTTTAAGCAAAGAAGATATATTGCCCCCAAAGGCAAATAGAATGATAGCGCATATGGTAAAGGACAATTGGCTTTTGAATTATGCGAAAATAGAAGGGATGCAAAGGGCGCTTACAGGAATGTCCAAACGAACGAAGTACGACTCTAAAATGGAGCAAGCTGTAGAAGATTTGCAAATGGATTATGCGTTGTACAATGAAGAATTTCATGTATTTTTTCCGCTCTTGCTAAATCATGCACGAAGGGTTAGAGAAAGGTTGGTCAGCGAAATCTGATTGAATAGTATTAGTTTATATTTCCCCCATAATCAAAGCTGCAGCCCCACGCACCGCGGCATTGCTCCCCTTTAGTCCAGAGGGTAATAGTTTGACTTTCCCCTTGTAAATATTCAAAAGATTATCTTCGAAATGTTTTTTGGTAGGTTCAAAAATATAATCTTCGGCTTTGGTGAGACCACCTAAAAGAAAAATTGCCTCTGGACTTGTATGCGCAACGGCATCGGCAAGTTTCATTCCCAGAATTCTAGCCGTATATTCAAAAGCTTCTAAAGCAATGGGGTCATTTTTTTTAGCAGCTTGCGTAATCATTTCTGCCGTGAGGTCATGGAAATTAATGTCTATCAATTCACTTTTTCCATTATGATCCGCCAATAATTTGTAAATTGTTCTTTTGATACCAGTGGCAGAAACATACGTTTCTAAACAACCTTTTCTGCCGCAGCCACAGTGTCTGCCAAAAACATTAACGAGCGTGTGTCCTAATTCTCCAGCATATCCATCATGTCCGTAGACTAATTTCCCGTTGACCACAATCCCACTTCCTAGCCCTGTGCCAAGTGTAATGACAATAAAGTCTTTCATTCCTTTCGCCGCACCAAAAGTCATTTCACCAATGGCGGCAGCATTGGCATCATTGGTGATTTTCATCGGAATGTCATAGTATTTCTGAAACAATTCGACAAACTTAACCACACCTTTCCAGTTCATATTAGGGGCAAATTCGATGGTTCCTCGATAATAATTACCGTTTGGTGCGCCAATTCCGATGCCCTTTAATACGATTTCTTCCTGACTGTTGGCAATTACTTGGTCGATGTTACTACTCAGTGCTTCAAGAAAGGTTTCTACATTGTTATGCACTGCGGTAGAAATTGATTTGCTATCTAAAATATTTCCATCCAAGTCTACGATGCCAAATTTCGTATTGGTACCACCGATGTCTATTCCTAATACTACTTCCTTCATATCTAATATTTCCGCTTCTTATGTTAGATTTCTTAGGCACTATTAATGATGCAATAATACAATAATTCTAATGATACAATGATTGAATTTTAACTTTTTGGTATTTTAGAAAAGGAATTAATTTGCAGTATATACTGATGACTCTTGAATTGCAGCCTCTTATATTACTCATTACAACATGCAATCATTTGCATTGGGTTTCTGCAAGAGACTATGGAAGTTGTAACTCCCCAATAATAATTTGGAATATATATGCAGCCGAACACTATTAAATTCATTAATATTGAGAAGTTATTTTTAGAAGATTGATATGAATATAAAAGTACAGACGGGCTTAGCGGTTTTAAAGGCAAACAAAAAACTGCAGCAGGAGTTTAGAGGAAAGGTGGCTTATTTATGTCATAGTGCCTCGGTTGATGAAAATTATCGGTTGGGCATCTTTGCTTTCCAAGAAATGTTCAAAGAAAGATTCACTAAAATATTTTCACCGCAGCATGGCTTGGTTTCGGATGTTCAGGATAATATGGTGGAATCTAATCATTATAACCATCCGTTTTTTAAGTTGCCTGTTTACAGTTTATATTCTGAAACAAGAAAACCGACCGATGAAATGCTAGCTGGCATTGACCATATTTTTGTGGATTTGCAAGATGTGGGCACTAGAATATACACCTATATATACACCATGACTTTGCTGATGGAGGCTTGCGCCGAGAAGGGAATTGAGGTGATAATTTTAGATAGGCCTAACCCTATTAATGGAGTAGATATTGAAGGAAATGTGCTTGACCTTCACTTTAAATCTTTTGTAGGACTGCATGAATTACCAGTACGTCACGGACTGACCATTGCGGAAGTGGCATTGATGGCAAAGAGGTTTTGGGGAATAGATGGCAATCTGCGAATTGTGAAAATGGAAGGATGGGAAAGAGCGATGAATTATGAGGAAACGAACCTCCCTTGGGTATTACCTTCTCCAAATCTAGCAACAGTAGAGGCAGCATTTCCATTTGTAGGCACCGTAATTTTTGAAGGAACGAACATCTCAGAAGGTAGGGGTACGACCAGAAGCTTAGAAATTGTTGGGCATCCCGGTATTGCGCCTTTTTCTTTTCATGAAAAGTTGAAAACTATTTTTAAAGCGGCTAAATTGGAAGGGTTTGTTTTACGTCCAATAATTTTCCAGCCAACCTTTCAAAAACACCAAGGGAAAAGCTGTGGAGGATATCAAATTCATGTGACAGACCGTAAAAAATTTAAGCCTTGGCGCGTCTCACAATTGCTATGCCGTGAGTTTTATCATGCGCTAGGCACAGATTTCAAATGGAAACAACCTCCTTACGAATATGTCCATGACCAAATGCCGATAGATGTCATTAATGGCACTGATAAAATCAGACGATGGGTAGAAAGTAATGGTGATTATGAAGCACTTGAAGGTTTTGAAAAAGAAGGAATGACGGAGTTTCTTGAAAAACGGGGTGAGGTTTTGTTGTATTGATGGCTAAAATTTACTACAACCTAACCTTATCCCTAGACCGATCATCCTCCACCAAACTCCCACTATGATACTGCCCATCCATCGCCCTTTGGCGCCAGGCTAAGGTTGAATCATAATATTGGATAGAAGTATCAATTTCGGTTATCAATAGGCGCGTTTCATTTTTCTGAAGTTTACCCACTGTCACACCATCAGGGCGCACCATAAAGGATGCCCAGCAACTTTCTAATCCTGAAGTGTTACTACATGATATCCATACATAATTATTGGCAGCGTAAGAGGTCATGGTAGCAGGCATGGTAATTTCTGGTAATGTCTTCCCAAAATTTAGGTGATGAAACTCCTTGCCTACTTGGTTTTCCATTGCCTCTTGCCGTGTGGGCGTCATGTTTCCTGCATGGAAGGAGTGAAACATAATTTGTGCTCCTTTCTTTTTGTGCACTCTGTAAAGTTCTGGGTAGCGATATTCATGGCAGATTTGTACGCCGCATTTTATGCCTTTTATTTCGAAGTTACAGCAATCATTCCCTGAGGCATAATGCTTTAATTCTTCATCATCTTCGCCAATACTCCCGGCACAAAACATTTTGTCATACCTATCTACTATTTCGCCGCTATCGTTGATGATGTATAGGCTGACATGCGGTTTGTTGGGTGTAGTCAATCTGTGTGCTGAACCTAAAATCACCCATATAGAAAACGCTTTGGCGGCGGCTATAATTTCTAATGTAGCACTTTTCAGCAATGCCCAATCAAAATTTTCAAAGGAATCAAAATCAATCCCAGCATGCCCTGACAAACTGCTTTCAGGGAAATGAATCACATCTGCATCACTATTGGTTGCTTCTTCCATTTGCCTGATGATATGAAGTTTATTTTTTTCAATATCAGCACTTATTGGAAATTGACTTGTGGCGATTTTTATTTTCATAATATTTTGGTTTTTAGTCCCTATCACGCAATGTTATTCAGCAATATTTTCATATCAGTTTGGTCTGTGAGGACACAGACCGAGGAGCAGATGCTTTAGTTTTGTTTTGGGCAGATTTTTCTGCGTTAATCAGCGCCATCAGCGGGAGATTTTAGTCAGCTTAATTTCAAGGCAACTTTAACCCGTTCAATTTTAGCATCCAAATCTGCCATGACCGCATCAAAATTTTCTTTGTTGTCTAAGGGTTGATTAACACTAAAGTAAAATTTTATTTTAGGTTCTGTACCAGATGGTCTCGCTGAGATTTTCACACCATCTTCTGTGAAAAATTGCAAGACATTTGATTGAGGGAAATTGATTTTTGATTTTTCCCCTGTAGTGAGATTTGTTTCAGTGGATGAGTCATAATCTACCATTCTAATAACCGAAGACCCATCAATACTTTGTGGCGGATTGGCTCTGAATGTTGCCATCATCTCCTTGATTTCATCGGCACCGCTTTTGCCTTTTTTGGTGATGGAGACTAGACTTTCTTTATACATACCAAACTCCAAATACATCTCGGTCATAAAGTCAAATAAGCTTTTACCTTGGTCTTTGGCGTAGGCAGTCATCTCAGCAATGATTGCACAGGATGCAATGGCGTCTTTGTCTCTTACAAAATCACTAATCATGTAACCATAACTCTCTTCACCGCCTCCTATAAACTCTTTTTTACCTTCTAATTTTCTAATCAGCGCAGCAATATATTTGAAACCTGTCAGCGTGTCAAATGACTCAACTTGATACGAATTGGCTATTTTATCAATGATTTCGGTAGTTACAATTGTTTTGACAATATACTGATTACCTGTAATTTTACCACGCTCTTCCCATTTTTTCAGTAAATAGTAAATAAGTAAACTGCCTGTCTGGTTGCCATTCAGTAATTGAAATTCACCATGATTGTTTTTCACTGCAATTCCTACTCGATCTGCATCAGGATCTGTTGCCATGATAAGGTCTGCATCAA
>CAYRIF010000198.1:5886-6983 GCA_964424205.1 uncultured Roseivirgaceae bacterium
GCAATTCCTACTCGATCTGCATCAGGATCTGTTGCCATGATAAGGTCTGCATCAATTTCCTTGGCTTTTTTTAATGCCAAAGTCATGGCTTCCGCCTCTTCGGGATTTGGATAAACTACTGTGGGAAAGTTGCCATCAGGTGTTGCTTGCTTCTCTACAATATGCACATTTTCAAAACCGTACATTTCTAGTGCTTTTGGTACCATGGTGATGCCAGTGCCATGAATTGGAGAGTAGACAATTTTCAAATCTTTTTGACGAGCAATAACCTCTGGTGCAAGCGATAATTTTTTGATGGCTTGTAGATACAATGTATCAATCTTCTCGCCAATTACTTCAATTTTGGAGGGGTCTTTATCAAATTTTACATCATCGATACTAGCGATGGCATTCACTTCGTCAATTACATTGGTGTCATGCGGAGCGATCAGTTGTGCGCCATCATCCCAGTAGGCTTTGTAGCCGTTGTATTCTTTTGGATTGTGTGAAGCAGTCAGTACAACACCGCTTTTGCACCCTAAATTTCGGATGGCAAAAGAGAGTTCGGGTGTTGGGCGAAGGGCTTCGAAAAAGTAGACATAAATACCATTGGCAGAAAAAACAGCGGCGACAGTCTCTGCAAAGAAATAGGAATTGTTCCTGCTGTCATAGGCGATTGCCACTTTGATTTCTTCGTTCGGGTAGGTTTTTAAAAGGTAGTTTGCCAACCCCTGCGTTGCCATGCCAAGGGTGTATTTATTCATCCTGTTTGAGCCAATGCCCATGATTCCTCTGAGTCCACCCGTACCAAATTCTAGGTCTTTATAAAATGACTCCATCAGTTCTGCTTCATTGCCAGCAGACAATAATTTTTTTATTTCCTCTTTTGCTGATTGGTCTATATTGCTGTTTAGCCATTTGTTGGCTTTGTCTATTATATTTTGTTCCATATTAAATACTTTAATTTATTGACACAAAAATAAATGTTTATGCGCTATTAAAAAAGTTTAAAAAAATCAATGATTAATCTTATAATGATAAACTACTTTTTACCGTTTTTATACAGCTTTCTAAGAAGGTTATACTTTCTAAAAGTATATTTTGCTTCTTCGTAACAA
>CAYRIF010000199.1:0-6942 GCA_964424205.1 uncultured Roseivirgaceae bacterium
GAAAAAAGTGATGAGTGGTATAAATAATTTTGATGGTTTCCTACCCATGGTCTGTGTCCTTTTTCCCATGGTCTGTGTCCTTACAGACCATTTCATTTGTTGCAATAGTATTTCGGTCTGTGAGGACACCATAGTCGTTAACTTAAGGGTGTGGAATGGGTTTTAACAAGGAATTGTGCTGTCAAAGCGCCCTGAAAGGGCTTAATCTTTAAAGTAGGGTATCGCCCTACTCGTGAAAACACCTGTTAACAAGCCCTGAAAGGGCGCTACTTACTTTTTTACCATAGCATCTACAAAATAGAACGTTTATCACCTTTCTAAAAACAGGCAATGCTTTACTTTGCTGTTTTGGCTTCGTTGGGGCAGGTTTTATCCAAGAAATATAAATGAAAGAGGACATTTAGCCCAGATTATTCATGTGATCAGCTTGGTGTATATTCAAGGCGTTAAAAATCGAAGATATATGGGTATATTTCGAGAATTTTACAACCTGCCTACCGGCAGGCGAAGCATATGAGCCAAGATAATTGCAAGCACCCCAAATTTGGGCTATTTGATTTCCAACGAATTACTGGGTAATTAGCTGATAGTAAGTGAGTTATAAAGGTGTTTTTTCAAAACGGTGAATACTTCGGGTTAGAAGTGTTCTGTGAGGACACAGACCACGGAGAAAGGAGGAAAAACACCTGTTAATCCCACTAAATTAACAAAACAAAGGTTAAATTAATCATTAATTATCTATTTTTTAGTTACCTCTCAAACACGTTTAGTGAAAAAAGAAAACTAGAAAACACAGACAATCCTCGCACCTGTTCCGAGGTCTCCTTACTATATGGCTGTCCTGCCAATAAACGAAAACTAGGGAGTGTTCTATGGGGACACAGACCACGGAGAAATGAGAAAAAACACCTTTAAATTTGACTAAGTTAACGACTATGGTGGAGACAGAGACCAAGGAATCTAGCTATCTAAAAATAATATTACCCATGGCAACATCAATATCAAACGTAACTAGATTTTTGGCGTCCTTGTTGTAACTATTGTTTACGAAAACATTCTTTTCTAGTTTCCTATAATGCTTGCCGAGTTTGACTCGACAAAGAAGAGAGTTATTAAGATGTACCACCACCGGGTTTTTCTGATTGGCAAATACTACCTCAAGTGTACCAGCTCCTACACTTGCTTTCACATTAGTATTGATGGCACATGTATCCGAAAATTCTAATCTGAGATCTCCAAAGCCTACATCCGCAATAAGATTAGAAGCCATCGATAAATTTACTTTTTTGACGACAATAGAACCCATGTCCACTTTTATAAGAAAAGTGTCCATTTTGATTAAGTTTTCTTTACCCTCTTGGTAACCAACAGTTACGTCAGCACTACCGGTACTAATTTTTAATTTTTTGACCGGAAGCCCAGACAGATCGGCATATGCAGTGCCCATCCCATATTTTAGATTTAAGAAAAGAGGTGTCGCATTGGACAAGTACACGTTAATTTTATTTTCTAGCTCATTATCAGCACTAAAGAGTCTGTTAGAGATGGTTTTAGCGATTCCCGCTGATTTTTTTTTATCAAAGTCTAGCTTGACGTACTTTGTATTTTTCTCTAGTGAAGTTGTAAAAATAGGATTAAGGTTGTCATCTTCTGATTTACAATGAATAGTGACGAGTTTGGTATGCATGGTGGGACGAATACGACAAGTACCTGAAGGAGAATACATGCTCAGCATCAGCTTATTAAAATCTGCCGATGCATCTACTGTGTATTGCTTATTGGTTTGCCCAAATAAAAATGTGCTGGAGGTCATCAATGCCAACAGCAGTAAAAAATTATTCCCCCGCATGTTTACCTTTTACGTGAATATAGTGAGAGTGTTGCATTTTGCAAAAATTACCACCCTGTTTGTCAGAATAAGAAACTTTTAACGTAAGTGATTAAGTAGATAAGAGAGGTCATTTTTTCTTCTTTCTTTTCTTGCTTTTTTGTGCTTTTGGATTAAAATCTAAACAAAGTTGTAGTCAGTACTCTAAATCTTTCTACATGTCAAAGCTCTTAGGGTCAATAAAAACAGCACCCTTCATAGGGCGGGCGTCCAGTAAAATCCATAGGGTGACAGCCCTTTCTAGTCATTGCATTTGCAAAAGCATCTTCGCCAATACTTGCCATCAATAAATCCATGTTTTTCTTTTTATCAAAATGAATGGCACAGCACATTTTTTCATCTACATAAACACCAACCCCCACCATTTTTTTAGTAAAGAAGTTTGCTTTTTTCGATTGAAAAAACCGTGTTATTCTTTCTCCTAAAAATTAGTCCTATGGCATTTGGTATAAGCAATAATATTTTAAAAAGACTATTTGGGCAAGCGCTTTTAAAGGTGCTTATATTATCCCTCCTCCCGCAAAGTCAAATCCTCAATTTCTCCTTCCGAAGCGGCAATAATGGTAGAAACGGCACCATCACCAGTTACATTGACCACAGTACGTGCCATGTCTAGGATTCTATCTACAGGAAAAATTAGTGCAATCCAAGCAGGATTCAATCCTACAGATTCAAGCACAATAATCATCAGAACTAATCCTGCGCTAGGTACAGCTGCCGCACCAATGGAGGCTAAAGTAGCAGTGATAATAATGACGAGCTGCTGCGAAATGGACAGCTCTACCATGTGGAATTGTGCTAGGGCGATTACTGCTACGGCTTGATAAAGACTGGTACCATCCATGTTTATCGTAGCACCAATTGGCAATACAAAACTAGAAGTCCGCTCCGAAACGCCAATTTTATTATTCACACAATCCATGGTTACTGGAAGTGTAGCCACAGAGGAAGAAGTAGAAAATGCAGTAACCTGCGCTGTTCTCATGCCTTTCATGAAAAATTTATACTTTATTTTTTTAACCAAAGTAGTAACCAATGTCGGGTAAAATATAAAAATCATAAAAGCTAATCCGAGGACGACTACGAGTGAGTACCTCCAAAGAAAGTCTAATAATTCAAAGAATTTTTGCGGGTCTGTACCAGCTGCTTTTACAATCTGCCCTGCCATGAGTGCGAAAACAAAAATCGGCATGGCTTTCATGACTGTCCAAATCATTTGCACGAAAATTTCATTGAGCCCGTCTACTAATTTGAATACAGGTTTTGATTTTTCTTCGGGAATAGAGACCAGCACAACCCCAAAAAAGATTGCAAAGAAAATAATTTGGAGCATCGACATATCTGCCAGTGCTTTGAAAATATTGGTTGGGACAATGTCGACCAGAGGTGCTAAAGGTCCTTTGTCTACTTTCTTTTTGTTTTCAGTTTTTGCTTTGTTCAATTTATCTTTCACCCATGCACTTGTCTCTTCACCACCTTGCGCAGCTTTTACTTCTGCGACGAGCGCTGCATTTGCGGGGTCACAGGTGAGGCATAGCTCATCTAGTTTTTGAATGTCATTGGCATCTCTCCACAGTTCATAAGAAATTCTATTTCTTTTTCTCACCTGATCATCTTGCATGGTGCCAGGCTTAATGACATTGACCAAAATTAAACCAACCGTAACGGCAAGCATGGTGGTAGTAACATAAAGGAACAAGGTTTTAAGTCCCATCCGCCCTAATTTTTTAATATCTTTCAGCGATGCCACGCCTACAATAATCGAGAATAAAACCATCGGTACAGCAATTAACTTTAGTATATTAATAAAAATATCACCCCAAGGTTTGACGTAGTACAAGGTGAACTGATTCCAACCAAACATAATGGAAGCATAGGCATAAAATGCACCTAAAACCAGACCAATAATTACTTGCCAATGTAACGCTAATTTTTTCATAATGGTATTTTTTTAGTTAGGGTAATTTCTTAGTTAAGTTCAATAGATAAAAGTCTGCAATAACCAATGCCGCCATGGCTTCTACGATGGGCACTGCTCTTGGTACCACACAAGGGTCATGTCTTCCCTTGCCAGAAATAATTGTTTCATCACCATTTATGTCCATGCTTTTCTGGTCACGCATGATGGTGGCTACAGGTTTGAACGCTACTTTGAAGTAAATATCTTCTCCATTGGAAATACCGCCCTGTATGCCTCCCGAAAAATTTGTTTTTGTGCGTATTTGGTCATTTTTTCTCTCAAAAATGTCATTATGAGCAGATCCCTTCATTTTTACTCCCTCAAATCCACTGCCATATTCAAATCCTTTCGCGGCATTGATGCCCATCATGGCTTTGGCAAGTTCAGCATGTAGTTTATCAAAAACTGGCTCGCCTAATCCTACAGGGACGCCTGAAATCACACAGCTCACCACACCGCCAATAGTATCTCCTTCTTTGCGGGTTGCATCAATCAAGGCAATCATATCCTCTGCCATTGTGGTATCAGGGCATCTGACAATATTGTCTTCAGTCTTTGATAGGTCTAATTTTTGATAGGGCTGATCAAGTTGAATATTACCTACCTGTGATACATATGCGTCAAATTTAATTCCTTTAAGTGCCAAGAACTGCTTGGCAACGGCACCTGCTGCTACCCTTGCTGCCGTCTCTCTTGCTGAGCTTCTTCCACCCCCTCTGTAATCTCTGTGTCCATACTTCTCCTGATAAGTAAAATCCGCATGCGATGGTCTGAATTTCTCAGCAATATGGGCGTAATCTTTTGATTTTTGATCCTCATTCCAAATCACTATTTGGATAGGTGTACCAGTAGTTTTTCCTTCAAAAACACCTGACAAAATTTGTGCTTCGTCAGCTTCTTTTCGCTGTGTTGTGATTTTTGATTGCCCCGGACGGCGTCTTCTCAATTCATGTTGAATAAAGGCTTCATCAATTTCCAACCCTGCTGGACAACCGTCTATAATGACACCAATGGCCTTACCATGGGATTCTCCAAATGTGGTGATTTTAAATAATTGTCCGTACGTGTTCGCCATTCAAATTTTAAGTTTCTAGCATAGGATAATTCGCAATCTATGCTATTTCTTGAAAATAAACACGAGCGAAAGTACTAACATAACTAAAATTAGAACGTTAGCAAAAGTTTTGAAGTAAACATCGCCATTTAGTGCAGTTAATTGATTGTCTTGACCGTCAATAATGTCATAGAAACTCCCGAGGTCATTGGCAGAAATGGATTGGTTCTTTTTACTTTCGCCAGTAACATTGAGGGTAATCTCGGAGGCTAAGGTATCGTATTTAGCAGTCTTTGGATTGAAAAATACCCAACTAAAATAATCTTTTAACGGATATTCACCTGGCTCGTTGGGAATACCATAATATTCAAATTTTTTCGTACCGGTCACTATATTACCACTTCTTTTGATACGTTGCTGTATCGTAGGCGGATAAAAATCAAAATGCTCATTTTCGGGAATTATAGGGGCATCTATCGCTGAAATATTGCCCTCACCATAGATATTGAATCGATACTTGAAGCTTTTACCAGTCTCGGTATCTTCGGTGGTGATTTTTTCTTTTAGGTAATAATCTCCCACTGCCACTTGGTCTTTTAGGGGGTGTGGCGGCAGTTCCTTTACCTTAATTGTTTTGGCTTTGGTATAGAAAGTTTTAAAATCTTGCTTTCTATTTTGTCCAAAAATTGTACGCCTATTGGATACTTTGTATTTCACCATTTTAAGCGGAATGGATGGAAATTTCAAATCCTCAGCGTTTAAGGGATAGTAAGTAGATTGGAATAATTTGTATTTTGTATAACGCTTACCTCCAATATTGACGACCTCTCGGTTAATACTTTCTATATTGAAACTTTCTTCCCAACTATTGGCAGGCGTAATTTTTTTACTTGCCTCTGCCAGTTGCTGGCTTAATTCATAAAAATCTAAAAATGCTCGGTTAGTTTCTGATACATATAGTGCCAAGCTAGCGGTGACACCCTCACCAACATATATTTCATCTTTATTGGTGCTTAGCGCCAAAAATGCATCTGCTTTGACATTTATAAATTCTTCTTCACCGGGAGGGACACTGTTTCTTCCAAAAAACTCATCGAAAAAACTATTGTTAAAGGGGTCATTGGTGCTAGCCCGCTGTTTTGCAGGACCTACCTTTATGCGCTTGCCATTTGACTTGATAACAGTCCCATTTACTTTAATTGAAAATGGGTTAAGCTTAAACACCCCTTCCCTGATTGGAAGGTAGTTTTGAGTGATGCTTGAGGTTGATGATGCGCGACCATTATTAATTACCGTATTAGAAGAGGAGGAGATGCCCCTTTTTTTAAATCCGTTTATATTGGGAAATTGCCCATAATCTTTTATGCGTTCATTTTTAACCGATACGGTGATGGTAAAGGCCTGATTTAAAGCTATTTCACCAGAGCCCAAACGCACCGAAACATTTTGGGCGTTTACACTAATTGCCGATAGTAAAAAGGGCAAGACAAAAAGTAAAAAGAGTTGCTTGAGATTCATTTTGTTATGGCTATAGTTACAAATCTAACAAAGAAATATTTCATATAACTGATGACTATTGAATATCCCTTTTCATTTAACAAAATTTAACAAGGTGACAAATCAATGTCGGCAACAAATTTCCTCTGCCTGCGTTCAATTAGTACTGTCTATTAAAGGTATAGGCGTTTGTTTTATACAAATAAATTACTTACCTTTTAGGGGAATATTTTGAACCTTTTAAATAAAGTGTATGCTGGAATATTTTAAAACTATTTTATCAAAAGTAAGTTTTGATAAAAAACTCTTTGAAAAAGAGTTGAAGAAGGCAATCAAGTCAATAGTGCCTGAGGAGTTAATGGAATTTAGAGAATGGTGTTATGTAAAATTTGGAGAAATATATAAACCGATTCTTAATAAATACTTCCTTCGACTAGTATAAAAAACTTAACCCAATAGCCTCCTGATTCTGGAGGCTTTTTTATGACTCTTTTTCTTTAGAAACAAATTGAATATTCCGTTTAATCCCCTCATATTTTGTGC
>CAYRIF010000200.1:0-6941 GCA_964424205.1 uncultured Roseivirgaceae bacterium
CACTGCTTGGAGACCTCGGAACAGGTCCGAGGATGGTACACTTTTTGCTAAATGACAGGCATTGCGCAATAGATTTCTCCCTACGCTCGAAATGACAATCCGAAAAATTGTTGCTAATTATTAAGAGTTTTGGATGATGTTCTGTGGAGACACAGACCATGGAGAATATTTAAAGCGGTTGCGCAGTATGATAATTGTTAAATAACGACCAAACTTAGAATGTCACTCATTGCCGCACTTGTTGCGGCATCCCATTCAAGAATGCCTTGCACACTGCTTGGAGACCTCAGAACAGGCCCGAGGATGGTACACTTTTTGCTAAATGACAACCATTAAAGTGAGCGTTGAAATTTAAAATCAAAGAACAAAATCTACAATCGTTTGTCATCTCGACGGTCTGCGTATCGCCGTAGCTTTAGCAGCGGAACAAGGAGAGATCTAAGGCATGCATAAAGACCACGTGCTGCATTTTTTTCATCTATCCATATTTTCACTACCTTAGAGTCTATTATAAAACCAATAATCTATACCATGCAAAAGCACTTTGAGATATTAAAACAAACCAGAGAGAATGTAATCAAATTAATGGATGGCTTCTCGGCAGCACAATTGAATGAAATCCCTGAAAGATTCAGTAACAATCTGATATGGAATGCAGGGCATATTCTGGTGACACAACAACTCTTATGCTATCGCTTGTCAAATTTTGAGTGTTTGATTGAAGAGAAACACCTAGAATTATTTTGCAAGGGAACCAAACCTGAGGGAAATATAAGTCAAGGCGATATTGATTATATCAAAGAGCAGATGAGGGTAACAACCGATAAACTAGCAGCTGATTTTATGTCGGGTAAGTTTGCAGCCTATAACAATTATCCGACAAGTTATGGCATCACCCTAACAACAATTGAAGAAGCCATTATTTTTAACAATGTACACGAAGGCTTGCATTACGGCTATATGCTGGCTTTGAAAAATAAAATTACAGCATAGATTATGTCAGGGACATATTGTATTATTAATTCATTCTATCATTAACTCTAAACCATGGAACTAGCAACAGGAATCATTCTAGGAATAGCACTAAGCGCAGCCGTAGGCTTTCGGATATTTGTACCTTTTTTAGTGATGAGTATTGCCACGCGCATGGGACTGATGGATATCTCCGCTGGCTTTGAGTGGATTGCAAGCACCCCAGCATTGGTGTTGTTGATTACGGCAACATTTTTTGAAATGTTAGCCTATTTTATTCCTTGGTTTGATAATATTTTGGATGTTATAGCTGCACCGCTTGCCGTTATTTGTGGCAGTATCGTCATGGCATCAGCGATTGTAGAAATTGAGCCATGGATTAAGTGGACGCTGGCAATAATTGCAGGAGGAGGAACAGCAGGTTTGATTCACGGAGCGACTACCGCCACCAGGGCAGCTTCGACGGTCACCACTGCAGGAATAGGTAATCCGCTGGTTAATATTTTGGAGATTGGTAGTTCGTTTACTATTTCAGTGTTGGCCGTGTTTCTTCCTATTCTAGCCATCATTTTTGTTTTGCTTATCGTTATTTTTATTGTAAAACGATATGTCAAAAGAAAGAAAAAGCAGCAAGCAGTTCCTTAGCTTGTTGAAACAGTATTGCTAACGGATATCACCGAGATAACTTCTGGCGCTACTCTTTTGATGGCTTCTTCGACCCCTGATTTTAATGTCATTTCCGACATTTTACAATCGCTGCATGCGCCAAGTAACTCTAATTTGACTACATTTTTATCAGTAATTTCTAATAATCGCACATCCCCGCCATCAGCTTCTAAATAAGGTCTGATGCTGTCAAGCGCATTGTTTACTTTGTCGATTAAGGTAGTATCCATAATTTATGTTTTTAAGATTGCATTTCAACCTTCGTTGTTTTTTCTAATGTCGAGTTTCTGATGGCTACTTGCTGTGCAAGCAATGCCGCTAAGTTTTCAAAAGCTTCGGTAGTAATAGCATCATCTTTGAGCACGGCAGGATAGCCACTGTCGCCACTCTCTCTTATTTCTTGAACCAATGGAATTTCTCCTAAGTAATTAACACCTGCTTTTTCTGCCAATTTTTTGCCGCCACCCTGTCCAAATATATAATACTTATTATCTGGTAATTCTTTAGGCGTGAAGTAAGCCATATTTTCAACAACACCTAAAATTGGCACGTTGATATTGGTTTGGTTGAACATCGCCAATCCTTTTTGTGCATCCATGATGGCTACTTTTTGTGGCGTAGTCACTACCAAAGCACCTGTCACAGGAATGGTCTGTACCAAAGTCAGGTGAATGTCACTCGTCCCCGGAGGCAGGTCAATTAATAAATAATCCAATTCGCCCCATTCCACGTCACTAAAGAATTGTTTTAGAACAGAACTCGCCATTGGCCCACGCCAAATCACTGCCTTGTCGGCAGGGGTGAGTAGTCCAATAGAAATTACTTTTACCCCATATTGTTCAATGGGGATGATGACGTTTTTGCCATTCTCTTGTTTAATAGGTGGATGCTCATTTTCGCAGTTGAACATCGTAGGCATTGATGGGCCGAAAATATCGGCATCCAGGACACCAACCTTGGCACCTGATTTGGCTAGTGAAACCGCAAGGTTAGCCGTCACCGTTGACTTTCCAACGCCACCTTTCCCAGAGGCAATGGCAATGATATTTTTTACGTTGGGAAGTAGAGGTGCTGAGTTTTCTCGAGTGGTGGTAACTTTTGAAGTCATGTTGATTTCAAACTCCGCATCAGCATTTACTTGTGATTTGATTGCATCAATACAGTCGTTTTTTATTTTTTCTTTGAGTGGACAAGCAGGTGTTGTCAATACTACAGAAAAAGAAACCTTATTGCCTGAAATTTCAACATCCTCAATCATTCCAAGGGTTACTAAATCTTTTTTCAGGTCTGGATCATTTACCGTACCCAGTGCTTTAATAATTGCTTCTTTTGTCATCAACTTTGTGCTATCTATTTACTGCATGCAATTTACCCTATTCCCGAGTTTATTTATAAAAATTCTAAATAAATATATTTTCTAAGTATCTTATGTTACATGAAACAGTTGCGTTCTAATTTATACAGCATCAATAAGAACATATGCAAACCTTTGTTATTTGGTAAATTTTCAATGTAGAAATGATTGAATGCGATAATAGCTATATGGTTCTATATTCAATCATAAAAGGATTAGGTCATGCGCTCATTTTTGAGGTCTAGTAAGCTGAAAAAGTAACAAAAAGTAGTATTGCCTAAAACTTAACCCATGAAACTGAACGTCAACCCTCACTACAATTAGATTTTAATTACGGTATTCTGTAACTTTGTAAACTTAGATTTTTTGAATGGTAGGCAGTGGCACGAATTAATGACGAAACAATTGATAGAATTAAGTCGCAGGTAGACATCGTAGATGTGTTGAGCGATTTTCTCACCTTGAAAAGGGTGGGACAAAACTATCGTGCGCTCAGTCCTTTTGCCAATGAAAAGACACCTTCCTTTTATGTTTCTCCTTCGAAAGGAATATTTAAAGATTTTAGTTCAGGAAAAGGGGGCGATGCCATCTCTTTTGTGATGGAGCATGAAGGGCTTTCATATGTAGAAACCTTGAAATTTTTGGCAAAAAAATACGGCATCGAGGTGCAGGAAGAGGAGCAGACCGATGAGCAACTTCAGCAACAAAATGAACGAGAAAGTCTTTTTATTGTCACCAATTTCGCCAACGATTATTTTAGAGACATTCTTCTAAACCATCCTGATGGCAAAGCGATTGGCTTGAGCTATTTTAAGGAACGAGGGTTTACCGAGAAAATAGTCAAGGACTTTGAACTGGGCTATACACTAGATACATGGGACGGACTACTGACTGCCGCTAAAGCAAAGGGCTATAACCCAGAGATTTTAGAAAAGGCGGGGCTGATTATCAGAAAAGAGGCTAAAAGTTATGACAGGTTTAGGGCGCGGGTGATGTTCCCTATTCATAGTATTGCTGGCAAACCGATTGCTTTTGGGGCGAGAACACTTTCGAGTGACAAAAAACAGCCTAAATACATCAACTCACCAGAGACGAGTATTTACCATAAAAGTAAAGTGCTTTATGGGTTGTATCAGTCTAAAAATGCCATCCGCAATGAGGATAATTGTTACCTAGTAGAGGGCTATACCGATGTGATTTCGCTGCACATGTCGGGCGTGGAGAATGTTGTGTCTTCATCGGGTACGTCACTGACCGAAGAGCAGATTAGGCTCGTTGGGCGCTACACTAAAAACATTACTGTCCTTTTCGATGGAGATGCGGCAGGTATTCGGGCATCGCTTCGGGGGATCGACATGATTTTGGAAAATGGCATGAATGTCAAGGCGGTTGTTTTTCCCGAAGGGCAAGATCCTGACAGTTATTCCAGATCATTAGGCTCTTCAAAGTTTCAGAAGTATCTAAAAGAGAAAGCAGAAGATTTTCTGAAATTTAAAATCGGTTTATTCGTCAATGAAGCAACTGATGATCCTGTAAAAAAAGCAGACCTGATTAGAGATATTGTGGAGAGTATCAGCAAGATTCCTGATCCGATTAGGAGGACGGTTTATATACAAGAAAGTAGCCGCCTGCTCGATATGGGGGAGGATGTTTTGTATGCAGAACTCAATAAGATTATAATCAAAAAACACCGTGCTGAAAAAACCAAGCAAATTCAGCAAGAGCGAGCTCCGATAGGTGAGATGCCGCCGGATGTAGTTGAGGAGCAAGTTGAAACCGCTAAATCGTCACTTTATTGGCAAGAGCGAGAGTATATAAGATTACTGCTCATGTATGGGGAACATGAAGAGGACAATCAACGTATTAGTGATTATTTACTGAACGAATTGGAGGAGGTTAATTTTGAAACGGCTATTTATGCTGAAATCCTAGAGGTATATAAACAAAGGCTGCAAAAAGGGGTGCTAAATGATGCGGATTTTTTCATCAAGAATAGTTCAGAGGAAATAAAGCAAGAGGTGATTGATTTGACAACTGAAAAGTATGATATCAGCGAAAATTGGCATGATAAGTTTAAGATTTATGTGCCTAAGGAGGCGGAAATTTTAACCAATGTAGTTTTTACCAATATTCACCGGTTGAAATTAAGGGTGCTGCAAGACAAAATAGACAAGTGTCTTGAGGCACTGAAAATAGAAAAAAATGAGCAGCAGCAAACGGAACTATTAAAAGAAATAAATAATTATAAACATGTGGAAATGGAGATTGCTAAAGTTTTGGGAAATGTAGTGTCAAGATGATGAAAATTAGCGATTTTTGTAAAATACTTTTTTAAGAATATGAGCGAAAAGATAAAATTAGATACCATTGAAGAAGCGATTGAAGCCATTAAAAATGAGCAGGTAATCATTGTAGTGGATGATGAGGATAGAGAAAACGAAGGAGACTTTATATGTGCGGCAGAATGCATTACTCCAGAGATAGTGAACTTCATGGCGACGCATGGTCGAGGGTTGATTTGCACTCCTCTAATCGAGGAACGATGTGATGAATTAGATTTGGAACTGATGGTGGGTACCAATACGGCACTGCATGAGACACCTTTTACCGTCTCTGTAGATTTGAACGGACATGGATGTACCACAGGTATTTCGGCGAGTGACCGTGCGAAAACAATCAGGGCATTGGTGAACCCAAATACAAAACCAGGAG
The DNA here is from genome assembly GCA_964424205.1 of uncultured Roseivirgaceae bacterium. GTDB lineage: Bacteria > Bacteroidota > Bacteroidia > Cytophagales > Cyclobacteriaceae > CAYRIF01. The sequence continues at coordinate 5,705 of CAYRIF010000200.1, forward strand.
ATTTAGGTCGCCCTGGGCATATTTTTCCGCTGAAAGCTAAAAAAGGAGGCGTGTTACGAAGAACTGGTCATACCGAAGCGACCATTGATTTTGCGCGGTTAGCGGGATTTCAGCCAGCTGGTGTTTTGGTGGAAATTATGAACGAAGATGGGACGATGGCGCGCCTGCCAAACCTCAGAAAAGTGGCGGATAAATTTAATTTGAAGTTAGTATCAATCAAGGATTTAATCACGTATAGGTTAAAGCATGAGAGCCTGATTACCCGTGAGGTGGAAGTGAAAATGCCAACACTATATGGAGATTTTAAATTAGTGGCATATACGCAAACAAATACCGGAGATACGCATTTAGCTTTGGTAAAAGGAGAGTGGAAGGAAGATGAGCCTGTGATGGTGAGAGTCCATTCCTCATGTGTAACTGGTGATATTTTTGCTTCATTTCGATGTGATTGTGGCGGTCAACTGCACAATGCACTAGAGATGGTGGACAGCGCAGGAAAAGGCGTGGTACTATATATGAATCAAGAGGGGAGAGGCATCGGGCTGATTAATAAACTAAAAGCCTATAAACTGCAAGAGCAAGGAATGGATACGGTGGAAGCTAATTTGGAGTTGGGCTTTAGCATGGATAATAGAGATTACGGCGTAGGAGCGCAGATATTAAGAGATTTGGGTGTGCAAAAAATTAAATTAATTTCAAATAACCCGAAGAAAAGAGCAGGACTAATCGGTTATGGCTTGGAAATTGTAGAGAATATAGCAATTGAGATTGCGCCTAATGAGCATAATCATCATTACCTCCAGACAAAAAGAGATAAAATGGGTCATATGATTCTGAAAGAGGAGGAAATAAGGGAGAGGAAATAAGACAAAAGACATAAGACTTTAGGACTTAGGACAAAAATCTTATATGGTGAAAAGGGAAGTAGGGAAGTAGAGAAAAGGAAATAGGGAATGAATATCTTATATGAACCTTAAATGCCTTATATGGCTAGAAAAGGAAATAAGGAAACAGGGATTGGGGAGAGAGGAAATAAGACATAAGATTTTAGGACTTAGGACAAAAACCTTATATGGTGAAAAGGGAAATAGGGATTGAAATATCTTATATGAACCTTAAATGCCTTATATGGTTAGAAAAGGAAATAAGGAAACAGGGATTGGGGAGAGAGGAAATAAGACATTAGGACTTAGGACAAAAATCTTATATGGTGAAAAGGGAAGTAGGGAAGTAGAGA
>CAYRIF010000201.1:0-6936 GCA_964424205.1 uncultured Roseivirgaceae bacterium
AGCCGAGCCACAATGTGCGCATGGTTTTTTTGGAAACTCCTTTCCATTCTTTAAAATACAATCCCCATAGTGTACTAAAAATAATGATAAATGCCATGTGCAAAGTCCAGCTCGCAAATTTAAACTCCTCTCCTAAAAATGTTGCGCCCATTCCGTAAAAGAAAAATTGGAAGTACCATGTTACACCGCCTGCAATTGCCAGCCAGTAATTCTTCGGTTTGTTTGGAATTGTTTTATCCGTAAAATCTCCAAAAGTCTTATTCTTAATACTCAAACCAATCGTCCATATAAAATTAGTCAAAAAACCACCCCATAATATCCAAACCAAAACAGCATTGTTTTGGAATATATCCTGCACGCCGTATTTCAGCGCTTCATTTGCAATGGGTTTTCCTGCTGCTAATCCAAACGCAAAGCAAGCACTCAAAATTCCTGAAACAACGGCAATGACCATTCCTTTGGAAAGGTTAAATTCTGCTACCGCTTCTTTTTGCTGGTCTGCATCCAGGTCTCTTTCTTTAAGTACGCCTGCTTTCCCTGCAATGGCTATTCCAATGAGGCTAATAAATATACCAATCAAAACCATCATGCCACCATCAGTCGCTAACAAGTCAGAAAAAGTGCCTTCATACAACGGTGGAATCAATGTGCCAAAGGCTGCGGTGAATCCTAACGCCACTGCCATTCCTAATCCTATTCCTAGGTAACGCATGGCCAAACCAAAGGTCAATCCGCCAATGCCCCAGAGCATTCCGAAAAGAAAAGTATAAAATTTTGTTTCAGCATCAGCTGCCATCAGTACTGCCAGTAAATTTGGAACAGTAACCCATGCCATAATGATTGGCGCAAAAATCCAAGCGGCAAAACCCAATACCAACCAGGAGGTTTCCCAGCTCCATTTCTTGATAAGTTTAAACGGTATGTAAAAACTTCCTGCCGCTAGTCCGCCAATGGCATGTAGTAATATTCCTAAGAGTGCACCCATTTTTTAGTTCTGTAGTTTCTGATTTCTAGTTTCTAATTCTTGATTGTTAATTTACTGCCCCCAATCGTCATTCGAAAATCTATCCTCCCAAATTATTTTACGCTGCTTCAAAATCTTTTGTCAATAGTTCTTTTGCTAATTTTAGTTCTTCGTTGGTAAATGCATTGGCATCCGAAGCCGAAACAGCGCCCTGTAATTCGTTTATATTCTTTGCGCCTGACAATACTGTCGATATCCCTTTTTGATCCAGCACCCAGCGCAATGCCGCTTGTGGCATATTGTTAATATCATCGCGAATCAGGTACTTAAAAGCATTCACTTGATCTACCCGCTCTGCTAGTTCCTCTTTGGAATACCTTGAATTGAGTGTTCCTTTAGCAAAAACAGTATCTTTTGTAATGGTGCCTGATAAAAATCCGTTTGCCAGACATTCCCTTGCAAAAACACCGATTGGATATTTTTGCAACTCCCCAATCAACTGCTGTGATTCCCTATTCATCAAGCTCAATACTACCTGAATCACATCAATTTTATTTTCCTTCGCCCACTCGCGTGCCATGTCTTCTGTTTGGTGGAACATAGAGATAGAATGCCCTATAAATCGCACCTTCCCTTGTTTCTTGACTTGTTCTATTCCTTCCCAAACATCATCATGTATTTCATCAGGAGAAAATGGTGAGTGAAAGAATAGCACATCAATATAATCTGTTTGCAAGCGCTTAAGACTTTCCTCGACTGAATCTATAATTCTAGATTTGTAAAACTGTGAAGCACCACCTGCAATGCATGGATTTCTTCCAAATTTAGAAGATATATGCACTTTATCTCTGTTACCTTTCAATGCCTTGCCTAACACAATTTCTGCCACTCCATCTTGTGCTGTGGTACCATATTGCGGAGCGGTATCAAATATATTGATGCCTAAATCAATCCCTGCATGAATGGTATTAATACCATCTTTCTCTGCTACGCCGCCATACACATTGTTGCCAAAAGCCCAGGTGCCTAAACTAATCTCGCTTATTTCTAGACCTGTTCTTCCTAACTTTCTAAACCTCATATCTCTAAATATATTTGTCAACCAATGGCATCATTTTAAGCGACGCATTTTTTACAAATTCATTGGCTATTTTTTCTCCACGTGCCACTGTAGAAGGTCTTGGATCTTCGCCAGAAACTGCGTCTATTTCTAAACTAATATCTCTATCCTTTGGTAAAGTGTCTAAATCTACTGTCTCAGGAGCATAATATAATTGCAAGGACGTTTCACCTAAAGCAGAATGATTTGCTACCAACAGGTCATCAGGCAACACATCAAACTCTGCCAATGACCAAAAATGCTTATCAGGATATTTTAAATTAAACTCAGCGGCAACATCTCGTAAAATTTGAAGATGAGGCTCTCCAGCATGTCCAGATAGTAGCACTACAATTTTAAAACCTTGTTCAGCCAACTGCTCAAAATATTCTTCACAGAACAATCGTATTAATTTTTCAGAGAACTCTATGGAATGCTTGGGAAAATTAACACCAGGGTATGACTTGATAAGATTTGCCGCTGCACTAATTGGCGGCAGCACCAATCCACCTACTGCCTGGGCTAAGTCAACACATAGGTGATATGCCTTATGTGTATCAAGCCCTGTTGGATTATGATGGCCATGGTATTCTATTGCTCCCCATGGCAAATAACCAATAGGTGTATTTAGTAAAATGGCTTCAATCTGATTTGGGCGAAGCCTATCATAAAGCCCCCAATTAGTCTTATCACCCATCAATTCCAATCTTTATGATAAATCAAAGGATTCTGTTTTTCATTGTTAAGTACGTCACCCACTTTTAATGTTTTGAAGTAATCATCAGGCAACACGTTTTGCTTGCCGTTAAAGATCGCTCCGTCGGGCATATAGGCGCAGGTCATTGCCTTACGGGTATTCGGTGTCATATTTACCCCTGCTGCATGTATATTTAATCCATTGTGGAATGAGCAACTTCCAGCTTTAATGATAGATGGTGCTGGTGCTACCGTTTTATATTTGGGGTATGCTTCAAAAATATCTCCCATATTGGCGCCAATCCCTGGCTCAATAAAATCAGTATCTTGATTGGATCCTGGCATAAAGTACAAACAGCCATTTTGCAAGGTCACATCTTCCAAGGCAATCCAAATACTCAATGCTTCCCGATGACTAAACGACCAAAATGGTGTGTCTAAATGCCAGGCAGTAGCATTACCCCATGGTTGTTTTACTAATGATTGGTCATGCCAAATTCTAATACCCGCTACCTGTGCTAAATCAGCAGCCATTTTGCCAATTCGCTTATCAAACATCAATTCCTTTACACCATCATCTGTCATCCAAAGGTTTACTATTTGATCAAACACTTTACCGAAATAATCCGCGTTATCATTAATGCCATCAGACTCTCCAGTTTTAATCTCCGAATGTGGAAATTTCTGTCCGCTCCTATCTGCTACCGCTTTGTCAATGGTAGATTTCCAATGCGCCACTTCCTCTTGGTTTAGAAAATCCTTAAAAATTAGAAATCCATTTTTTCTATAGGTCCTTATTTGTTCTAGGGTTAGGTTTGTATTCATTTGGGTTATGTTTAAAATGGTTCCTACTCAAGCTTTACAATATGCAAAATCCTTGTAGAAACCATTTACAAATTTTGTCTCAGAGATAATCACTCTCCAATTATAACAACAATTAACTTTACAATGGTAAATATAAATTAAGAAATCATTATCCTGTAGTGTCCTGCTTTTATGGAAAAATAGCTATTGTGTCTGTGATATCCCAACCGCATCAATCTTTCAAACAGAATTTCTGTCAATAAATCTAAATTCGTTCTTTAAAGCTCCTTTCTTGTTATTTAATATCATCTCTGCAGCCATCTCTCCCATAACTTTGAAATCTGTACTAATGACTGTAATTCCAAGCAACTCTTTAAGTGGTGTATCATTGTATGAAACGATTCCTATTTCCTTGCCCAAAATTAGTTTTTCCTCACGAACTTGCTTGACCAAGTTAACCAAGTCTCTTTCTGCGATGGTTACAAAACAATCCAACTTTTGAAGATCCATATCCTCATATATTTGATCAATTATTTCAGCGTCAAAAGAATGCTCTCCACAAAATTTCTTAAACCCCAAGATGATTTCTTTAGGATATGGATAAGTAGAAACCCGAGGGTATACAAGGATTATTTTTTTATACTTTGATAATTTCCTATACCCATCATTTAATGCATTATAAATATCTAATTCAAAATGTTGATAAATATTGATGTATTCTCCTTTGAGTTGTGGTAGCTGCTTGTCTAATAATACCAATTTATTCATCGGTATTTTTTTCATCACCGCTAAAGCCTTTTCCGTAAAACCCGAGTAATTCAAATCTTGGTCTTTGAAATGCGGCATAACGACATAATAATCATAGCCTCCAATATTTTTTTCTATATGATTTAAAAAAAGAGATTCATCATAATGGTAAATGAATAAACTCACGTGGGCATTTACCCCCATGGTTTTTACAAAAGCATTATAAATTTCAGTTTTGTAAGTGCTTAACTTGTTAACCAAAAAGAATATATTGACTTTTGAAATCATAGCTGTTTTCGCAGTATAATATCCTTTGCCTTTGACTGCAACAATAATCTTTTTTTCTTTGAGTTGTCGGTATGCCTTTTCAACAGTATCACGAGACAAGTAGCAATCTTCACTCAATTCATTAATGGAAGGAATTTTCTCCCCTACTTTCAAATTACCATTGGATATCTCATTAATGATGGAATCCACAATTTGCTTGTATTTTGGGATTCTAGAATTATCATTGATGGTAATTAAACTTTTCATTTAAGAAAAACAATCAGGGTAGTAAAAAATGTACTTACAAACTTACCTACAAAAGTATACTTTGCAAATAAATTCAAATTAAGATTTAACGATCCTTTGATAAACAGTACACTACAGGATGCCGAATTGATATTAAGAAAATATATTTACCGTTTAATCTAAATGAATTTTATACATAATGGAAAGTATGACGAAGACTTTTAAACACGTGGACTACCTCTGGGAAGATGAAAAAGCAGCTGAATTAGCAGGAGACGAAGTAGCATTACTATTGTACAGATCGAATATATTGGGGGCTGATTTACGCATTACAAATTATGGTGGGGGTAACACAAGTTGCAGAACGGTAGAAAAAGACCCGCTGACTGGGGAAGAAACAGCTGTCATGTGGATTAAGGGTTCCGGTGGAGATTTAGGGAGCTTATCAAGGGCAGGTTTGGCAGGTTTATATGTCGATAAATTTCGTGCGCTAAAAAACGTATATAGAGGGATTGACTATGAAGATGAAATGGTGCCTTTACTCAACCATTGCATCTTTGATTTGGATAGCAGAGCACCTTCGATAGACACACCTTTACATGGGTTATTACCTTTCAAACATATAGATCATTTACACCCTGATGCATTGATTGCCATTGCTGCGGCAAAGGATAGTGAGCAGGTTACCAAAGACATTTGGGGTGATTCTATGGGTTGGGTGCCTTGGTTACGTCCCGGATTTGAGCTGGGATTAATGATAGAAAAATGTTTAGCAGACAATCCAGGAATTAGAGGCATTGTATTAGGAAGCCATGGCGTATTTACATGGGGAGACACCGCCTATGAATGCTATATGAATAGCCTTGAAGTGATAGAAACAGCCTCTGAATATATAGAAAACAAAATTGCAGAGAAAGGAAGTGTGTTTGGTGGTAAACGCATAGACAGCCTTTCGGAAAGTAAAAGAAAAAATCAGGCTGCCATCATTGCGCCTACATTGAGAGGGTTGTGCGCTAGTGACAAACCGATGATTGGGCATTTTACAGATGATGAAAAGGTATTGGAATTTATAAATAGTAATGACCTAAGCAAATTAGCACCGATGGGGACTTCTTGTCCTGATCATTTTTTAAGAACAAAGATTCAACCTTTGGTATTAAACCTAAAGCCTGATGAGGATTTATCTAACCCTTCCGTGGTTTTAGAAAAAATAACAGCGGCGTTTGAAAGTTACCGTGCAGCATACGCAGCATATTATGAAAAATGCAAACATGACAATAGCCCTGCCATGCGAGATGCAAATCCCGTGGTGATTATCTATCCTGGGGTAGGCATGTTTACCTTTGCCAAAAATAAACAAACTGCACGAGTGGCAAGTGAATTTTATATCAATGCTATCAATGTGATGCGCGGCGCCGAAGCAATTACTGAATACACATCACTACCGCATCAAGAAGCATTCAATATCGAATATTGGTTGCTGGAAGAAGCAAAATTACAACGGCAACCTGCTGAACAGCCGCTTTCCAGAAAGGTGGCTTTGATATCAGGAGGAAGTGGTGGAATAGGTAAAGCAATAGCGAACAAGTTAGTAGCAGAAGGTGCATGTGTGGTCTTAACAGATTTAAAAGAAGATACATTAGCAGCGGCGAAAGCCACTTTCAAAAAAGACCAAGTATCGACAGTCGTGTGTGACGTTACCGATGAAAAATCAGTAGAAGATGCTTTTAAACAAGCATGTTTGGATTTTGGCGGTGTAGATATCATTGTCCACTCAGCCGGGCTAGCAATTTCAAAATCGATAGAAGAAACTACACTTAAAGATTGGGACATTTTACAAAATGTATTGGTAAAAGGTCAATTCCTTATTTCGAAAAAAGGAGTGGACATTATGCGAAAGCAAAATATCGGTGGCAATATTGTCAATATCGCAAGCAAGAATGGATTGGTTTCTGGGCCTAATAACATTGGGTACGGAACAGCCAAAGCGGCACAACAACACATGACACGTTTGCTAGCTGCCGAGGTGGCAAAAGATCAAATACGAGTGAATACTGTGAATCCAGATGGTGTCATCATAGGCAGTAAAATATGGGAAGGTGACTGGGCTGAA
>CAYRIF010000202.1:0-6920 GCA_964424205.1 uncultured Roseivirgaceae bacterium
ATTTTTTCCCGATGGCTATCGGGATCACATATACACCAAGCTAATCACATGAATATTCCGGGATAATACTTTTGAAAGAATAATTTCAAAGCCATTGAAAGTATTCAAGAGAATCCGCTAAAGACACAAATCAGGTATAAAAAAACAAGCGTCTTTTTTCTTAGTAAATTCCCATATGGCATTCATTTTAACATTACAGAAAGTAATATTTTAATTGTAGCAGTATACCATACTTCTACAAACCCTGCTAAGTGGAAGGAAAGAATGTCAGTATTCTGTTCATGTTAGTGGTGCTTAAAATAGCGTCAGTTCATACTGATGATAAGTGATTAGTGGATCAAGCCTTCAATGCTGCAAAAAAAACATCACCCATAAACGCAGGTGATGTTTCAATATTTTTTAAAGAATTACTTCTCTACAAATTAATCCCAATAAAAGAAAGGAAGCCTAAGCCCATCAAACCAGTAAGAATCATGGTAATTCCTAATCCTCTCAAAGGTTTTGGCACGTTAGAGTATTTCATTTTCTCTCTGATGGCTGCTAAAGCTACAATGGCTAAGAACCAACCGATGCCCGAAGAAAATCCGTAAACCGCAGATTCAGTAAAAGTAAATTCTTTTTGAACCATAAAAAGTGATGATCCTAATATCGCACAGTTTACTGCAATCAGCGGTAAAAATATACCCAACGAACCGTACAATGCCGGTGAAAATTTCTCAATAATCATTTCTACTAACTGTACCATCGCTGCAATGATAGCAATAAACATGATAAATTGTAAGAAGTTCAAATCTACCGTTGCAAAATCAGCACTAATCCAGGTCAGTGCGCCTTCTTTCAACACATACTCTAATAGCAACCAGTTAACCGGTACGGTAATTAGCAATACAAATACTACTGCTAATCCCAAACCAATCGCAGTACTCACTTTTTTAGAGACCGCCAAAAAAGAACACATGCCCAAGAAATAGGCAAAGATCATGTTCTCTACAAAAATCGATTTTACACCGAGGCTAATTAATTCCATCCTTTTATTCTTTTAATGTTCTGTATAACCTGTTTTATACCTTTGTACCCAAATAATTATGCCGAGTATCATAAATGCACCTATAGGGCTTACCATCAAGCCATTTGGCACATAATTATGCCAACCTATTGCTTCAAATACTTTGAATCCGAAAAACGAACCTGACCCAAACAACTCTCTAAAGAAAGCAACGGACAAGATAATCCATCCATAGCCAAAGCCACTTCCAAGACCGTCCAGTACAGAATCCCATGGCCTGTTACCCATGGCAAACGCTTCTAAACGTCCCATGATGATACAGTTAGTAATAATCAATCCAACATAAACACCCACCACTTTTGAAACATCATATAAAAATGCACGTAACAATTGATCGACCAAAATCACCAAAGCAGCAACGATGGCTAACTGTACGATGATTCTAATTCTATTAGGAATAACATTTCGCAATGCCGATATAATCAGGTTAGAAAATACAGTCACAAATGTAACTGCAATCGCCATCACCAATGTTGGTTTCATCTGCACGGTTACTGCCAGGGCAGAGCAGATTCCCAATACTTGAATAGTAATCGGATTATCATCCACCAAAGGATCTGAAACAAACTTCTTCCTTCTTTTCGAAAGTATCGCTTCTGTTTTCTTTTCAATTGGTTTTTCTAATGTCTCAGTACTCATAGTTCTATATCCTCAAATAACTAAAATTTAGTTGGTAGCGACATCTTGGCTACTCTTTATTTTTTTAAAATACGCTTGATAATAATTCAAATATTTTTTCAACATACTATTTACGCCTTTGCCAGTCAGTGTTGCTCCTGACATTCCGTCAACCTGATTTTCGCCAAAAAGTGAAGGGTCATTTCGTTCCCCTTTCATCATTTCAATGCTGACTAACGAACCCTCCGATGACAATATTTTTTTACCCTTATACCTGCCTTGTACCTCAGGTGTCGTAATTCTAGCGCCCAATCCAGGGGTCTCTCCTTTATGATCCAAGGCGATACCCACCACCGTGTTCAAATCAGGTGCAATTGCTAAATATCCCCAAATTTTATCCCATAATCCATTGCCATACAAGGCAATAATATAACTATCAACCTTCTTTGGGTCTTTTTGGTTCATATATTTATAAACAGGATACAGCCTATCTTTAGGTGCCTTTTTATATTCCTTTTCCATGTTTAAATCAATGGGGTTCATGTTCTCAACCACATTTCCATCAAAACCAACAACCTCAGATTTTATTTTTTGGTCAAATATTTTCAGTATATCATCACCCTCTTTTAGCTCAGTGACTGCTCCTAATATTTGTTTTTTTGTATCTAATTCAATGGCAATTTTTTGAAATGGTTTCAAACCAATTGCTGCCATGGATAGCAATCCACCGATAACTACGGTAAGTATTGCTGCGAAAATTATTATATAACTATTAGACTGTTGCACGTTTTAACCTCCTTTTCTTGTTTGACTGAACTACAAAATAATCTATTAATGGGGCAAATACATTCATCAATAAAATTGCCAACATAATCCCTTCAGGATATGCACCGTTAAATACTCTTATCATAATGGTAAAAAAACCTATTAAAAAACCATATATCCATTTTCCTTTTTCTGTTTGTGCTGCTGTTACAGGATCTGTTGCCATAAACACCGCGCCAAAAGCCAAGCCACCAATCACTAAATGGTACTGTGCTGGCATTGCCATGTATTCATTTAAATGTAAAGCATTCATTAACAAACCAGTAGCACCCGCACCTGCAAATACCGAAATAATTATTTTCCAACTTCCCACACCTGTGAATATCAAAAGAAATGCGCCCAACAAACACATCAACACCGAGGTCTCTCCTATCGCACCTGGAATAAAACCCATGAACATATTGTATATTTCATAAAAGCCATCACCATAACCTGAATGTGCAAATGAATCCACCACACTTGTCCCACTATTCAAAGTTGCTGAAATTTCCTTTGCTTGTGCTACTAATGCACTGTTTTCTGTCGATGGAAATCGATCCGCCCTTTGAACAGCTTCAATAATCAAGTCCTTAGAAGCACTTGCTTTGTTAGAAGCCTCGGCGATAATTGACAAAGGTGTGGCGCCAGAATACCCAGCTACTATTTCTGCTTTTTCTTGTGGTAAATATGTCCACACATCACCCGACATATAAGTGGGATATGCAAAATACAAGAATGCCCTCGCCGTCAATGCCACATTAAAAATATTCATGCCGGTACCACCAAAAACTTCTTTTCCTAATACCACGGCAAAAGCCACCGCCAAGGCTAACATCCATAAAGGTATCGTAGCGGGCAACACCAAAGGAATCAACATTCCTGTCACCAAGAATCCCTCATTAATAGGATGTCTATTGATGGTACCAAACACAAACTCAATGCCCAATCCAACGGCATAGGAAACTGCTACAATAGGCAGTACCTTCTGGGCTCCAAACAAAAATGCCTCTAAGCTTAGGAATTCGACTCCTTTTCCCATTGCCAAATAATGTTGGTAACCTGTATTAAACATTCCGAAAATCAAACATGGAATCATAGCAATCACCACCGTCATCATGAACCGCTTCATATCCACTGCATCTCGTACCTGCACACCTGTTGACTTGGTGGTAGTTTTTGGGGTAAACAGCAATGTTTCGTGCGCTTCAAAAACAGCGTGGTATTTTTCCCACTTCCCTCCTTTTTCAAAGTTGGGTTTTTGCTTGTCTAAAAAGTTTCTTAAAAACTTCATTTATTATCTATTTAAATAGTGACTACACCTAGTCGCTTAACTATATTGAATTAAATCTAAACCCTGTCTTAATATTGCCTGAATGTCATGCTTTGATAAATCTACAAACTCACAAAGTGCCACATCCTCTTCTATGACTTCATAAATTCCAAGCCCTTCCATCTCTTCAAAATCCTCTGCCAAAATGGATTTAATCAGGTAAGTAGGCAAAATATCCATCGGCATTACTTTTTCAAAAGTACCTGTCTGTACAAATGCCCGCTCTTCCCCATGAAAATTAGTATCCAATACATATTCCTTCTTAGGAAAAAACCTCGAAAGCAACCCAAAGGCCCTATGAACACTCAGTTTTTTTGTTGATGGCGTTATCCATCCTAAAAATTCGTGGTAGTCTCCTTCAGGAATTACTGTAATTTGATTATCAAAAAATCCTAAATATCCTTTTGAATCAAGCTGCTGTCCAGTCAAAATATTCCCTCCAATAACTCTCACATGATCACTTTTTAAATTATCAGCAATGAATCTGCCAATGCAAGCGCCAGTATATGTTTTATAATATTGTGGGGTTTTTACTTCCGACCCTGTCAAAGCGATGGTACGTGAAGCATCATATTTTCCCTCTAAAAACAATTTCCCAATCTGCACCACACCTACTGGACTGATGGTCCAAACAATATCGCCCTTATTAATAGGATCAATATGGTGAATCTGTACCCCCACATTTCCCGCAGGGTGTACGCCTGAAAATTCGTTTTGTTGTACACCTTTCACATTCGAAAATAGCGTGGAAACTTCAGCATTCTTATTTATCCCTACATGCACCTTATTGGTAAATTTATTTAGTATCGCTAGGCCTGCTTCAAAATACTTGTCCTCCCCTTTCAAAATATAAGCATAATCCGCCGCCAGTGGACTAGAATCAAACGTCGAAATAAATATCGCTTTCGGAGTAGCTTCATGATCCGCCACAGTTCCAAAAGGTCTTTGGACAATATTTGGCCAAACACCACTTTTCAGCATTGCTTCCTGACAGCTTTCTCTACTTAAATCTCCTAGATTTGAAATAGTATGCGTTGGAAATGATTCGTATTCAATTGTTTTATCAGCAAGGATCACAATTTCCAAGAGCTTCCGCTTTGCCCCTCGCTTTACCTCCACGATTTCACCACTTACAGGCGCTGCGTACATCACCTGCTCGTTTTTTCCATCAAATAAGATGGGAGTGCCGGCCTTCACATTATCACCTTGAGCCACCATTGGTTTGGGTCTCAACATGCCATGAAAATCGGGCGGTTTTATTGCAAATGTTTCGGGTTGTGCGATTTCAGCAGTCTGCATTGCTGCTTTTCCTGCTAGTGGAATATCAAATCCTTTTTTAATCTTAATCGACTTTGACATAAAATGTTATATAAAGAATCTATTTGGGTTCTTAAACATGGCAAATTTAACAAAAATTTATACAATTAAAACCCTTATATGATTTATTGCCTGTTATTTAAAATTATTTTAAATGGTATTGGTTTTTAATACAAATTTCTAGCCCTCAACCATCTCAAAATTCATTGTAATAATCGCTTTTTCTACTTGCTCCATCAACCACATCGGTGTACTTGTAGCGCCACAAATACCCACTGTATCTGTAGGTCTAAACCAATCCAAGTCTAAATCAGTTTCATTCTCGATAAAATAACTTCTTTCATTGATATTTTTACATACCTGATACAATGCTTTACCATTTGAACTCTTTTTTCCACTCACAAAAATAATCACATCACTTTCTTTAGAGAACTCCGTCAATCTTGGCTCTCTATTAGAAACCTGACGGCAAATACTATCATTTGCTATAAAATCAGCCTCATGTTCTTTTATTCTTTTTTCAATCAGTCCCTTTATATGATAAAAACCCTTTGTGCTTTTTGTGGTTTGACTGAACAAGGTCACAGGTCTTGAAAAATCTATTTTGTGCAAATCATCTTCCGAAGTAATAATAATCGCCTCTCTTTTGGTTTGTCCAGCCAATCCGTTCACCTCGGCGTGTCCTTCTTTTCCATAAATTACGATTTGCCCGTTTTTGCTTTTCACAACGTCATAGGCATTTTTTACCCTGTTTTGAAGTTTCAAAACCACCGGACAAGACGCATCAATAAGCTCTAAATTGTTCTTCAATGCCAACCGATAAGTCTCTGGGGGTTCTCCATGTGCTCGTATAAGCACTTTCGAATCTCGAATATCTTCCATCTGATTCCTGTCTATTACTTTCAGCCCTAGTTTCAGTAGTCTCTTCACCTCCATATCGTTGTGCACAATATCCCCTAGACAATATAACGTGCCGCTTTCAAGCAACTCATCCTCTGCCATTTTGATGGCAAATTCTACACCAAAACAATACCCTGAATTTTCGTCTATTATTACTTTCATAACACCTCTTCTTTCGCTATTTCGTTGTTGGCGAGTTTAATAATTGCTGCCACTTGCTCATCAAATGTTAAATCTGTCGTATCTATTACAAAAGCATCATCTGCTTTTCTTAGCGGATTTTCTTCCCTAGAAGTATCTAACCTATCACGGTGTGCTAAATTATCTGCAATCACATCCAAGTCCACCATATTTCCTTTCTCCAAAAGCTCTTTCTGCCTTCGTTCTGCCCTCACATGAAAATCTGCCTGCATGAATATTTTTAATGCTGCCTGCGGAAAAACATTTGTGCCAATATCTCTTCCATCCATTACGACTGCTTTTTTTTTACCCATCCGCCGCTGCTGTGCGACCATGGCATGCCTCACTGCTACTAACGCACTTACTTCACTTACCTTGGCTGAAATTTCCATGGTGCGTATTTTCTTTTCAACATTCAATCCATTCAAATACGTTTCATTGATTCCTGATTTATTATTTCGTATAAATGCTACCTCAATCTTAGTCAGCGCTTTTTCAATGTCCTTTGGATTAGTAAGATTGATATGATTATCAATAAAATAATGTGTAACCGCTCTGTACATCGCGCCACTATCAATGTAGGTATAGCCAATCTGCGCTGCCACTTCCTTGGCAGTGGAGCTTTTTCCACAAGCCGAAAACCCGTCAATGGCGATTACTATCTTTCTCATTTATACTGGTGTTTGTTTCTTTCGTACAAATATA
>CAYRIF010000203.1:0-6889 GCA_964424205.1 uncultured Roseivirgaceae bacterium
ACATTCTGCATATTCTTAGGCTAACGGCTAAATTACCCTCCTGAATAGTTACAAAAATTGAATTTTTTATTTTGTGAGTAGGTCTTCACTAATGTGTAGTGCCTCTCTATATATAATGGTATTAACTTGAGTTCGACAAATAATTTCTTCACAGCTTTAATCCGCATTATTCATGCGATTAGCTTTGTGTAGTCGCAATCGCGATATCGGGAGAAATATGCAGACATAGTGTGCTATTTCAAAGGTTTTGCAACCTGTCTGCCAGGCAGAGCGGATGCATGAAGATAATTGCTAGACTCCCAAATTTGGGTTATTTATTTTTTGCCCTATTGTACTGTTAAGTAGTGTATTTCGCTGTTTTTCCTGGGTATTTTAAAATAGGGTGAATAATGCGGGCTAAAACCCTACAGGTCGCACAAATCTCAAAATAGCTGGCTGGCTTCCTTTCATGCTATGCTTTTTTGCTGCGTTTTCTGAAACGGTCAATCCGTTATTATCCAAGCCAAGCCATATTTCATTTTCGGTGAGGAGCAGGGCTTCTGCCATACCATATTTCGAAGGTTCGTAGAGCTTTCCTTCTGGGCTGCTGCATGTATTTTTATAGCTTACTTTAGCAATTACTTGTTCGGTTTTTACATCTACTTTGGTGATGTAGTTACCGTTTCTTTCTAGCAGGTATATATAACCATTCTCATATTTCATATCAGCAAAGTCACTGCTCTCAGTTTCGGGAATATTAAACTTGCTGATGATGTTATTGTACTTTAAATCTACTGTATAGATAAATCTCGCTTGTCGTTCTTTGGCAGCATAGATAATTGAGTTTTCACAATCAATGGCCAATGATTCTAACCCAGTATTTTTTTTCCAATGTTCGATATCTATATTCTTTCCTTTGTAATACGGCTTGACAATTCTAATTTTCTGGTTGGCATTCATTTCATAAATGATATTGCCATGCTCATTGGTAAAGTAGAAATTCCCATTGCAATGGTCTATGGCTTCAATATCTACCTGATCGAGTAAGCCAATCTCAATGGTATTTTCGATAGACCAATCATTGTCGTTTAATTTAATCTCATAAATGTAATTATTGTAGGGTTTGTCAGCAACGACATAAGTCTTGTCGGACACTTTGACAATACCGCTCAGATCAAACCGACTGCCATAATTTTCTTTTAGTTGCTTGATGTCTATTAACTGTAACTCCGCATACCTGTTTTGTGCTATTAGTTGACAAGCAAATAATAAGGGTAAGCAACAGGTGAAGATATGCTTCTTTGTTAATAATAAAATTCTCAACACGGTAGTAGTACGTAGTAGTTAATTGCTGTTGTTATTTTTTTCTAATACCCCAGTCTCCTTTAGGAGAAAATAAGGTAGATTTTAATCTATTCTCTCTATAGTTGCTCCAAGGGCTTTCAGTCGGTTATCGATATTCTGGTATCCTCTGTCAATTTGTTCTATGTGATCGATGATGCTTTCACCATCTGCTGATAGTGCTGCTATTAACAACGAAACACCTGCTCGAATATCTGGGGAGCTCATTCTGATGCCACGTAGTGCATATTTTTTGTCTAATCCAATGACTGTAGCCCTGTGCGGATCACACAAAATCACCTGTGCGCCCATGTCAATCAATTTATCCACAAAAAACAACCTACTTTCAAACATTTTCTGATGAATTAACACTGTTCCTTTTGCTTGCGTGGCGACTACCAATACGATACTTAATAAGTCAGGTGTAAATCCTGGCCAAATGGCATCTGCTACGGTCATAATGGATCCGTCGATGAAAGTCTGTATTTCGTAATGCGCTTGTGCAGGTACCCTGATGTCGTCTCCCTCAAATTCTAATTTTATTCCTAACTTTCTGAAAACAGTTGGAATTTGTCCTAACTCTTTGATACGACAGTTTTTTATTAAAATTTCAGAACCTGTCATGGCGGCCATGCCAATAAAACTACCAATTTCAATCATATCAGGCAACATGGTGTGTTCTGTTCCCTTTAATTCAGTAACGCCTTCAATGTATAGTAAATTAGAACCAATCCCTGTGATTTTTGCGCCCATGCTATTCAGCATTTTACATAGTTGCTGGGTATAAGGCTCACAGGCGGCATTATAAATAGTCGTTTTTCCTTCTGCAAAAATGGCCGCCATGATAATGTTGGCAGTACCGGTGACGGATGCCTCATCTTGCAGGATGTAAGTACCTTTTAGCTTTGTTGCGTCAATATGAAAAACTTCATTTTTGGCGTCATAGTTAAATTTGGCGCCTAACTTCTGGAAGCCCAAAAAGTGTGTATCAAGCCTTCTTCTGCCTATTTTGTCACCTCCTGGTTTGGGTATTTTACCCTTCCCAAATCTCGCTAGTAAAGGCCCTAAGAGCATTATTGATCCTCTTAGAGAGGCTGCTTTTTTGCTATATTCTTCACTTTCTAATATGGAAAGGTCTATGTTTTTGGCAGTGATTTTGTAAGATTCTGCGCTAAGTTGTTCCACTTCAGCACCTAAAAATCCTACCAATTCGATAAGCTTATTTACATCCCTAATATTTGGAACTTTGTTGATGACAACAGTTTCTGGGGTTAACAATACAGCACTAATGATTTGCAGTGCTTCATTTTTAGCACCTTGTGGCGTTATTTCACCACTTAGCTTATTTCCGCCCTGTATTCTGAATGACGCCATCTATTGTCTTTTACGTCTTTTTTGCCCAAAATTGTTTTGCTTTTTTCGTCCCCCTCCTTTTTTATTTTTCTGAGAAATATTTGTGGGTTGTTTTTTCACTTGGTATAACCCTTCAATATATCCTTTTTCTAAATCCTCCACCTTGAGCTCTAATTTATTTCCTGATAGCTCTTTGATATGATTGATGATAATTTCATCCGCCACATCTTTATTCCATGTCGCATAAAATGATTTCATCAAACGTCCTAAGTAGACCGTAAAGGCTTTTTTCTCTTTTTCATCCTCAGTAGCAATTGCTTTTTTAACTAATAAATCAATATTTCTACCGTAATGCTTGTACTTGATTCTATTTACATTGTACTTAACCTGTTGAGGGGGTTTGTTAAGTGTTTCTTTATCGGGTATTGGAAAAGGACTGTCTACCTCAATCTTAAACCCAGACATGATGTATAAATCATCCCATAACTTCTGATTGTATTCTGGATTTTCATTGATATTTGGATTTATTAAGCGCATCAGTTTTACTAGTGCTGCTGCATATTCCGTTCTCTTCTCTTTGTCTTCAACTTTTTTCAGTTGTGCTATCAATCCTTCAATATTCCGTCCGTATTCTTTCAGAATAACATCTTTTCTTTGTGTATTATATTCTAACATTGGTGTTTTTATACTAATTCATAAGGTGCGAATTTACGCAATGATTATGAGGTTTTAATAAGTATGTGCTTTTAATCTTAGTTTAATGTGTAAACCATTAAGGAATTAAGAATGAGTGACCAAAAGTAATGCGCTATTATTATGGAAAATATATAGATTCTCAGTCTTAAAAGTAATAGATCCAACTTTTAGTTGCGCAATAAGTTTTAAGCGGACTGTGGTAATAGAAAATAGATCTTAATTTATTAATGGTAAAAATCAAGAAATAATTTTCAGTTTAGCAAAACTCAATAACAGTGTTTTTTCACCTACATTTTTAAAGTTTACAGTAGCTTTTCGACCTGAGCCTTTGGCTTCGATATTAGTAACTTCCCCAATTCCAAATTTAACATGCTCTACGGCCATACCTGTCGCCAAGGTAGAGGTATCGCTCGGCGCAAAATCGCTACTTGGCGTATGTACGTAATTCTGGTTTTTGGCTACTGGCTTTTTATTATTTTTCACAAAATTACTGGTATAGCTAGAATTTGTATTGGCTGACGAAGTAGTAGCCTTAGGTATTGGGGCGCTTCTTTTAGCGAAATCGTTGACTTTGAGATATTTTGGATCTATTTCCTCCAGAAACCGACTGGGTTCACATGTTTTTAGCCTGCCAAAACGATATCGATTCAGTGCATAAGAAAGGTATAACCGTTCTTCTGACCTTGTGATGGCAACATAAAAAAGCCTTCGCTCTTCTTCTAAATCTTCCCTGCTTGACAACATCATTTGTGACGGAAAGAGATCTTCTTCCATACCCACCACAAACAAATATTTGAATTCTAGTCCCTTTGAACCGTGGATGGTCATCATGGTTACTTGCTCATCTGAATCTTCCTTGTCCTGATCTGCATTGGTTATGAGGGCTATTTCTTGTAAAAATGCACCCAAACTTTTGTCTTCATTTTCTTCACTATCAACATATTCCTTGATCGCATTCAGAAGTTCCTGGACGTTTTCATACCTACTTAGTCCTTCAATGGTTTTATCTTCATACAGTGATTTTAATAACCCTGAATTTTTGGCAATATGACTTGCCGCCTCAAAGGCATCTTTGCGCGCCGCTTCTATTTTGAATGCTTGAATCATTATAGAGAAATTTTGGATGGCATTTGCAGTACGTCCTCCCATGTATTGATTGATATTTTGCAAAACCTCCCAAATTGAAATATCTTTTTCAACCGCAGCGACTACTATTTTATTAACGGTAGTGGTGCCAATGCCTCTTTTGGGGTAGTTAATTATCCTTCTAAAGGCTTGTTCATCTTGATGATTGATGGTGTATCTCAAGTAAGCAATTACATCTTTTATTTCTTTTCTTTGGTAAAAAGACAAGCCGCCGATGATTTTATATTTGATATTCATCCGTCTCAGCGCCTCTTCCATAGACCTTGATTGACTATTGGTGCGATATAGAATGGCAAAGTCGCTATACTTCAATTGCTTGTTATGTCTTTGCTCATAAATTGTATTGGCAACAATCTTTCCCTCTTCGCCATCGGTGGTGGCTCTTAATACTTCTATTAGTTCTCCTTCCGGATTTTGTGTCCATACATCCTTTTTTAGCTGCGCCCTATTCTGATGGATGACAGAATTGGCAGCGTTTACTATGTTTTGCGTTGAACGATAGTTTTGTTCTAATTTGATAACCCGTAAATCAGAATAATCCTTTTCAAAGTTTAAAATATTCTGAATATCTGCACCACGGAAGGCATAAATACTCTGCGCATCATCACCCACCACGCAGATGTTTTGTCTTACGGCAGCCAATTTTTTGGTGATTAAATACTGCGACACGTTGGTATCCTGAAACTCATCTACCAATACATAATGGAATCGCTGCTGGTACTTGTTTAGCACATCAATATGGTCCCTGAAAAGAACATTCGTATTGAACAACAAATCATCAAAGTCCATGGCACCTGCTTTGAAGCACCGCTGTACATAGGTTTTGTAAATATTGCCCATTTCTGGTTTCATGGCACTGATGTCATCAGATTTGTAGATTGGATTTTTCAAGTACTCTTGCCAAGAAACCAAACGATTTTTGGCACTTGAGATTCTGTTGTATACTACGTTGGGTTTGTACAGCTTGTCATCAAGATTCATTTCTTTGACAATGATTTTTATTAATTTTTTAGAGTCGTCGGTATCATATATTGTGAAATTACTTGGATAGCCAATCTTTTCCGCTTCAGACCTTAGAATTCGTGCAAAAACAGAGTGAAACGTCCCCATCCATAGATTACGGGCATCGGTACCTACCACTTTTTCAATTCTAGTACGCATTTCCTTTGCCGCTTTATTGGTAAACGTCAACGACAAAATATTGAAAGGATCAACGCCTTTGGCTTTGATGAGGTGGGCAATTCGCAAGGTAAGTACCCTTGTTTTTCCTGATCCTGCACCAGCAATAATCATTGCAGGCCCTTCAGTATTTATAACGCCTTCTTTTTGTGGTTCGTTGAGTCCTTCTAAGTAATCCATGTAGTCATTTTATCAGCGTGCAATTTACAAAAGCATCGGTGATTTTGTATGATACATTCATTAAATCATTTTGTCTTTGACACATTAAATCATTTATTCAATATGGCTTTGGTGCATTATAAATCAAAAAGAATTCTTATTTTTGAGGCTGATAATGAGACATGAATTTCGAAACAGCACTTAGCAAGGATAAAATATTTTCTGTGGTCAAGCAGAGTGCCGAAAATCTTGGGCTGGAGACCTATATTGTAGGAGGTTATGTGCGGGATTTAATCTTAAAAAGACCTTCCAAAGACATAGATTTTGTTTGTATAGGTAGCGGGATAGCGCTTGCCAAAGAAGTATCCAGAAACTTGAGAAACCAAAAAGTTTCAGTCTTTAAAAATTACGGTACTGCCATGCTTACTTCTGGCGATTGGGAACTGGAATTTGTAGGGGCTAGAAAAGAATCGTATCAAAGAAACTCTCGAAAACCGATTGTAGAAGATGGAACGCTGGCAGATGATCAAAATCGTAGAGACTTCACGATCAACGCCATGGCAATTAGTTTGAATGCTGATAATTATGGAGCACTAGTGGATCCTTTTGATGGTGTAAAAGACCTGAAAAAGAAAATTATCAAAACGCCACTTGATCCACACGTCACTTTTTCAGATGACCCTTTGCGTATGATGCGAGCCATTCGGTTTTCGTCCCAATTAGGGTTCGATATTGCGCCTGATACTTTCGAAGCCATCACCGAAAATGTGGATAGGCTTGATATCATTTCCAAAGAGCGAATCATTGATGAACTCAATAAAATAACTCTTTCTAACCCACCATCTTATGGGTTCAAATTACTTTTTTATGCCGGGATTCTAAAGAAAATATTTCCTGAAATGGTGGCGTTGCATGGTGTGGAAACCATTGGTAAAAAATCGCACAAAGATAATTTTTACCATACACTTCAGGTATTGGATAATATTTCAAAGGTTACCGATGATTTATGGCTTCGTTGGGCAGCAATTTTACATGA
>CAYRIF010000204.1:0-6867 GCA_964424205.1 uncultured Roseivirgaceae bacterium
CAGGAGGAGCAGGGTCATACTCTATAAATAGCTGCATGGCTTTTGCAGAGGCCTCGCCAGCGATGTCATTGATCAAAGAAAGCACCATGTCAATCGATGCAGAAGCGCCCATGCCGGTATAATATTTCCCGTCTTTCACATAATTTTCATTGGCATAAGTAGCACCAAATGTCTCTAATGCTTTTTTGTGATACCAATGGGTCGCGGCTTTTTTGCCTTTCAAAAGCCCAGCCTTGCCTAGTAGCAAAGTACCAGCACCCACACTCATGGTATATTCAGTTGTAGCATCAATATCCTTAACCCATTGAATTGTTGCTTCGTCAGTGAGTATATTTTCTATTTTTTCACCTCCGGGAATATATAAAATATCTGCTTCCACTACCTCATCAAAACTGTAGTCTGCAGTCAACGTTTGTATATGACTTGATTTGATGACTCCTTTTTCTTTAGCAACATATTTAAATGTATAGTTTTTAAGATACAAGCTAGGAAAAGTTTGAGAGGCACCTATAGCTTCTAGCATCGTAAAATCATCATACAATAATATGACAATGGTTTTTTGAGTTGCCTTACGAAAAGCAAATAAAGAACCGGCACCAATAACCACAATGGCAAGAATAATGAGTAAGATTTTTTTAGTTTTTTTCATTTCGATAATTCGTATAGATTTTCATTTTAATGACATGCTTTAATTAGAAAAGCAGCCACTTTTTCTGCTATGTCTTTTTACCATACTATTTTTAGTATGTAATTAGTAGGCAATAATACCATTTGTTTTGCTAAGTGAGTATCATTAATAAGCTATAGATTGAAAAATGAATAGAATAATTCGAGTTTAAGCTATATTTTTGTAACCGACGAAAAAATTGATTGCATGAAATTTAAAATTGACAGTTTAGACAAAAGCAGTAACGCAAGGGCAGGAACTATCACTACTGATCATGGTAAAATACAAACCCCTATTTTTATGCCAGTGGGAACGGCAGGAACGGTAAAAGGAGTGCATCAGCGAGAATTAGAAGAGGACATAAAGGCAGAAATAATACTAGGAAATACCTATCATTTATTTCTGAGACCAGGACTGGAAGTGATAGAAAAAGCAGGAGGATTACATAAGTTTAACGGTTGGGAGAAGCCTATTTTAACTGATAGTGGTGGTTATCAAGTGTACTCTTTGTCTGGAACAAGGAAAATCAAAGAAGAAGGGGTAACATTTCAATCACACATTGATGGGTCAAAACATATTTTTTCTCCGGAGCGAGTCATGGATATTCAGCGAGTGATTGGTGCGGATATCATGATGGCATTCGATGAGTGCACGCCTTATCCTTGTGAGTATGGCTATGCAAAAAACTCCATGGAAATGACGCACCGTTGGTTGAAAAGATGCTGTGAACATTTTGATAAAACGGAGGGTTTGTATGGTTATAGTCAGACGCTATTCCCCATTGTACAGGGAAGTGTTTACAAAGATTTGAGAAAACAATCTGCGGAGAAAATTGCCTCATTCGAAAGAGAAGGCAATGCCATCGGCGGACTTTCGGTAGGAGAGCCAGCAGAGATGATGTACGAAATGACAGAAGATGTGTGCGGCATTTTGCCGAAGGATAAGCCACGTTACTTGATGGGTGTGGGTACGCCTGCCAATATTTTGGAATCAATTGCGCTAGGCGTTGACATGTTTGACTGTGTGATGCCTACACGGAATGCACGGAATGGTATGCTTTTTACTACTGAGGGGATATTAAACATGAGAAATGTCAAGTGGAAAAATGACCATAGCAAAATTGATAGGGGACTAGGCGGTCATGTCAGTACATTTTATTCAAAAGCATATTTGAGACATTTAATCACCAGCAAAGAAATTCTTGGAGCGCAAATTGCTAGTATTCATAACCTAACCTTTTATCTTTGGTTGGTAAAAGAGGCAAGAAAGCATATTATTGCAGGTGATTTCACCACATGGAAAAATGAAACTATTAAAAAAGTAATGCAGCGGCTTTAAAAGCCTACAATGAAACTATTAGATAAATATATTCTCAAGCGATTTTTAACTGCTTATTTCTTTGCAGTACTTATCATTTTGTCTATCATTTTAGTCATAGATTTCACCGAAAAGAATGATAATTTTGTAGAGCATGGGCTGGAAATGAGTCAAATTCTTGGCTACTACAAATTGGTGATACCATATTTTGCTAATTTCATCTCGCCATTGATGATTTTTATTGCTGCCATATTTGTAAGTGCAAAAATGGCTGGGCATACAGAAATTGTAGCAATACTTAGCAATGGCGTGTCTTTTGCACGAATGATTGTGCCATTTCTGGTAGGAGCAATGTTTGTGGGGTTGTTAAATTTTTATTTGCAAGGGTGGGTTATTCCTGATTTTAACAAGGAGAAAATAAACTTTGAAATTCAGTATATTGAACGGCCGTTCAATTACTCAGATAGGAATATTCACTTTCAGGAAAGTGAAAATGTCTTTTTGTATATGCAGAGTTATGTAAATAACATCAAGAGAGGAAATAAATTTTCGCTGGAAAGAATAGAAAATACAATACTCAAAGAAAAATTGACTGGAGATTATATTGAGTGGAATGAGGATTCTAGTCGGTGGACAATTAAAAACTGGAAGTTGATGGTTTTTGATAGTTTAGGTGAGAATATCACAAAAGGTAAAGAGATGGACACTGTGTTGAGAATCAGGCCGCAGGATTTTGAAAACAATTATAGAAAGTGGGAAACCTTGACGATGCATGAATTAGATAATCATGTTGCAGAACTTAATGCACGCGGAGCAATGGATGCGCCAGTTTTTAAAATTGAAAAACAGGTACGGTTTATGTCGCCTTTTACCTATGTGATTTTGACATTTTTAGCGTTGATTGTAGCCTCTCGAAAAACGAGAGGGGGAACAGGAGTGCAAATTGCTGTTGGCTTTTTACTCGCTTTCTTTTTTATTATACTATACATTTTAAGCCGAAGTATCGCTGAAAGTAGCACGCTACCCTATATATTGGTGGTCTGGTTTCCAAATATATTGTTTGCGGTAATCAGTCTGCTGTTGTATAAAATTCTTCCTCGTTAATTTAAGGTAATCAACGATATGAAAGCCACGCCAAAAGACTATCTACAGTTACATTTTATCGTTTTTATTTGGGGATTTACAGCTGTTTTAGGTGCGCTAGTGACAATTCCATCTGTTGAGCTGGTTTTTTACAGAACACTTTTTGCTTTTCTTTCATTGTGGCTAATTCTATATCTCAAAAAGACTGGTTTCAGCATTGGGCGAGGTGATTTCTTAAAAATCCTAGGGGTGGGCGTTATCATCGCACTCCACTGGATTACATTTTTCGCGGCGATAAAAATAGCGACCGTTTCAGTCTGTCTGGCAGGATTGGCAACCACTTCTTTTTGGACTAGTTTTTTAGAGCCGCTCATACGCAGGACAAAATTGAAATGGTATGAGGTAGCATTGGGCGTGGTGGTGATTGGTGGGTTATATATCATTTTCAAATTTGAGTTTAATCATAAAATGGGATTGTTTTTGGGTATTTGTGCTGGTTTTTTCGGGGCATTATTTTCGGTGATTAATGGTAGGTTTGTTGATAAGCATGATCCTTATGTGATTACATTCTATGAAATGCTAGGGGCATTTTTAGGCACCGTGGTGATGTTACCCTTGTACTATTATTTTTTAGGTGAAGGGCTGTCATCCGTTCAGCTTATACCAACAGGCATGGATGTTATTTATATTGGATTGTTGGCATTGGTTTGCACGGTTTATCCTTTTGCCGCTGCCATCGAATTGATGAAACGCTTATCTGTTTTTACAATTAATTTGACCGTAAATTTAGAACCTATTTATGGAATAATACTGGCAGTAATTATTTTTGGTGCAAAGGAAACAATGTCAAGCCAATTTTATATTGGGACCGCTATTATCTTAGCATCTGTTATCATTCATCCTGTGTTAGACCATTATTATAAAAGAAGAAAAGAGAGACTGGAACGACAAATTCCTGTGAATTGATTATAACGTGCCCTCCCAAATCATAAAATTTGGAAAAATACTTCCGAGTTCAGGTTTCTGACCAAAAATACCATAAATGGTAGATCCTGATCCACTCATGCTGGCATAAGAAGCACCAAGTGCATAGAGCTGGTTTTTTATTTTAGATAATTGTGGGTGGTTCGGAAAAATGGAGGCTTCGAAATCATTTTTTAGAAGGTTTTCCCATTCAGTAATTGGGTGATTTTCAATAATATCTTTGATGCTAAAAGTAGGTTTCTGTGGTTTGATTCCTGCATAAGCTTCCGCCGTTGAAATGTGGATGTTTGGATAGACAAGTACTATATGCTTCCCTGATAAATTAGTATTTATTGCTTCAAAGACTGTTCCCTTTTCTAGGGCAAGTGTCGGTTTGTTTTTGATGAAAAATGGACAATCACTGCCAATTTTTTCGGCATATTCTTCCAAAATAAAATCATCCAAATACAATTCAAAAAGTTGATTTAATACCTTGAGCGTAAAGGCAGCATCGGCAGAGCCACCGCCAAGTCCTGCACCAATTGGAATGATTTTGTGCAAGTAAATTTCAACATTAGGAAGTTGAAAATCCTTCTTTAGTAATTGATAGGCCTTCAGGCATAAATTATTTTCAGGCTTTCCCGGAATGTCTATTCCTGAACTTTTGAAAGTTGTTTTCTTTGCTGGGATGATTTCCAAGATATCCTGCCACTGGACAGGAAGAAAACATGATTGGATAGTATGAAATCCATCTCCTCTTTTTTCTGTGATGTTCAGTCCTAGGTTTATTTTAGCATTCGGAAATACAATCATTTCACTTGTTTCTTTATTTTCTTTACTTTCTCTCTTTTCTTTTTTCCCTTTTCCCTCTTTCCTTTTCCCCCAATGAAGTTGAACAAAAGTAATTAAACCCCCAAACAAATAAACAGTTAAACAATTAATCTTATTTTTGTTTTATCAAAAGGATATTATAAACCAATGAGCACAGAAATCCATTGAAAAGATTATTATCACCTCGCTCAGAGTCTCCTGAAAGGGACGCTGAGTCCTTTAGCAACATACAGAGTCCTTGGCGAGAGACGCTGATGGGGGGGGAGAACACTGTGTGGGAATATTAATAAGATGTTATGAACCAATGAGTACTAAAGATCGATCAAAAAAATACTGTAATAGCTTGACGGCCTATTCAAGGAGAAAAACAATAGAAGTGAAGGTTGGAAATGCGGCGTTGGGAGGTGACAACCCTATTCGTATTCAGTCCATGACAACAACCGATACCATGGATACAATGGCAACGGTGGAGCAATCGATCAAGATGATTAAGGCAGGCTGTGAGTATGTTCGCATTACAGCACCTAGTCTGAAAGAAGCAAATAACCTCGCTGAAATCAAAAAAGAATTAAAGAAAAGGGGCTACGATGTGCCGCTGATTGCAGACATTCACTTCACGCCCAATGCTGCTGAAGTAGCTGCACGGATTGTGGAGAAAGTAAGGGTTAATCCTGGTAATTATGTGGACAAGAAGAAATTTCAGGTATTGGAATATACAGCCGAGGAGTATGAGGCAGAGATTGAAAGAATCAGAAAGCGATTTACGCCATTGGTGAAAATATGTAAGGAACATGGTACTGCCATGAGGATTGGCACCAACCACGGCTCGCTTTCAGATAGGATTTTAAGCAGGTATGGCGATACGCCATTGGGCATGGTGGAATCGGCGTTAGAGTTTTTGCGAATATGTGAAGATTTAGAATACTATGAGGTGGTGCTTTCTATGAAGGCGAGTAATACACAAATCATGGTGCAAGCCTATCGATTATTAGTGAATCGTCTGGAAGCAGAGGGTATGCAGGCTTATCCGCTGCATTTGGGTGTTACTGAGGCAGGTGAAGGAGAAGATGGGAGAATAAAATCTGCAGTGGGCATTGGTACTTTGCTAGAAGATGGGCTAGGCGATACCATTCGTGTTTCGCTGACCGAAGACCCAGAATTTGAGATGCCTGTAGCAAAAATATTAGCAGCAAGGTATGATGATAGAAAGGGGCATGCGCCTATCCAACCAATCGATGAAGTGCCACATAACCCATTTAATTATTTCAAAAGAGTCGCTAGAGAAGTGGAGAATATAGGCGGAGGAAATGTGCCGCGCGTGATTGCTGATTTGAGTCACTTGCAAAACGTTACTTTGAAAGACCTGAAAAGTATCGGGCATTTTTACATGCCTTTGCTTGATAAATGGAAAATGAATGATTTGGGAAGTGATTTTGTCTATACCGAAAATAATCCAATACCTTTTATGCTTCCGAATGGATTGAAAGAGATTTTGGATGCTGAAACGTGGAAGGGGTTGGCAGATAAATCCAATAAATTCCCACTGTTTTCAGTTAAGAGTTACAGCCTAGCCGTTCAGAAAAGTGATGTTACGAACTTCTTGCGGTTAAATATTTCTGATTTGACCCAAGTGTTATTGGATAAAATTAGAAACGACAAAACATTGGTGCTGATGTTAGATAGTGACAACGCACATGCCATGCCAGAACTGCGACGGTTTTTCTTTGAGCTAGCGCAAAAGAAGATTGATGTACCTGTTGTTATTATCAGAAAGTACAAGGAAGTGTCAGCGGAAAAATTGCAGTTGCATGCAGCGACGGATGTCGGGGGATTGCTGATTGATGGCTATGGCGAGGGAGTGATGTTAGGTGCAGAATGTGTAACTGAAAGTGACAAAGAAATTATTTTAGATACTATCAAAAACTATAACAATACTGCTTTTGGTATTTTGCAAGCAGCGCGTACCAGAATGTCTAAAACGGAGTATATTTCTTGCCCATCATGTG
>CAYRIF010000205.1:0-6789 GCA_964424205.1 uncultured Roseivirgaceae bacterium
TTTGAAAAATCAGCAGCAATCCCAACATAAACTTTCTTCTGAAATGCTTACCAACCATCCGCAAATTGTTAGCCTAATTGATACTAATCTCCATTACTTCTCTAAAGATATTTTTGGATATACCGTTCTGAAAATTTATCCTCCTTCAGATTTTATCTTTTGCTAATAGTATCTATGCTTTATGAAAAAAGATGTGCTTAGTAAAGATAAGTTTAAATTTAAAAATGTGATTTGTGATTCTAATGACCATTTTGAGTATTTGGATTTCTTTTTAGATCATGTGAAGCAATTAGTAGTGGTGGTAGGAGTAGAGAGGTTTTTGAATCATATAGACATGACATCCCCAACCTATTATAAAAGATTAAACAACCGTGAGCTGTGGTCTTATGGAGAAATTAAAAAGGCAGTTTTCTATTATAAAGTGGTAGGAATTATAAAGTAACACTTTCTTGTTCTAAAATATTTTTATAAAACTAAAGGGGTGGGCGAATTTGATTGCTTTGAAAAAAACCAACCAAACCGGGCTTTCACCTGTATCTTTTTTTTCTCCAAAAATAAAAAAAAGGATGTCGGTTCTATCCCTTTCCCTTTGGCAACTATTCGCTCATATAGTTCCTTGCACGGCTTGTTGTATTTGCAGGCATTGAAACTACACATAAATAACAAATTACGCATCTTTGGATTCCCCTGCTTACTGATCCTAGAGCGACCTCGTACGCTACTTCCTGATTGACGATGAACAGGTGCCATCCCTATAAAACTACTCAACTGCTTTGCATTCTCAAAATGCTTAAACCCATCTGTCAATAATATCATAAACATTGAGGTCTTCTCTCCCATCCCTGGGATACTCTGTAGCCTAGAAAACAAATCCCGCTCATGAAAGCTTAGCAACCTCAATAATTCCCTCTCTAAACAGCCTATCTGTTTATCCAAGTGCTTGATAGATTGACCGAGCTTACTCTTGCTTAATTTAGCATGCTTCCCCTTTGATAAAACAGCATGAAGCCTGTTTTTTAAAGCTGTTCGATGTTTGATGTATATTTCCTTCAACTCAAAAAGATCTCTGCTTTCTATAATATAATCTGCTGATGGTGACCATAAGGCGGGCTTCTGATTGTAGCCAAATAAGGCAATCATTTCTGCATCTGCTTTATCCGTTTTATTCTTACGTAATTTCATTTGCGAAAATCGCTTGATGCGTAACGGATTAACAACTGATACTTTGACGCCACTTTCATATAAAAAAGTAGCCAATTGAAGGTGATAAACTCCAGTGGCTTCCATCACACAGTGACTCCCATTTTCTATAATTCTTAGAAAACGCCTAAACCCATTTTTATCATTATTAAACTGGCTATGTTTACCCTGATGCACTACTACATCAATAACATCTTAGTGTAAATGAAAAAAAAGACATATTTTAGCCCGAGCGTTAGGGGTAATTAAAAATAAAAAACAGAAAGATATGAAAATCCAATGTAATGATTGTAGTGGTCATTATGCTTTGAGAACCGGAAAATACGGTGAATTTGGTGGATGTTCGAATTACCCAAATTGCAATTCAACCATAGAATTACACGATTTAGTCTTTAAATTTTTTATTGAAGAAGGTATCTTCGTTTATAAATGGCAGAAGGAGTGCTATAAGTGTAAGGAGGAAGCAGATGTTTATAGTTATTTTTTATTCTATCAATTAGAAAAACTAGATGAATCCTATAGTGCTGTTCACGGACTTGGAATTGGTGATGTATCTTGGGTTGATAACTATTTAAAAAATAACATTTCAACAATTAAGGACTATTATAGTAATGCTATTAACTCTACTTATACAGCAAATACATGTCACCACTGTGGTTCCTTACAAGGGAAAAACTATGTAGTTGATGACCCACACGAAATAATGACTGAACTATTTCATGAAAAATCAATGAATAAATTCTTTCATTCTAGAATAAGAGTTAAGGATACGGATTTTGATTTGAGAGATGAGTTTAGTAGAATATTTTCCCAAATGTAAATATCGCGAATACGGAAACATAATGAAATAAAAATATGGTATTAGAACATTCTGAAAAACCAAAAGAGCTATTCTTTACCAACAACCAAACAAATGTATATTGCATTATATAAATATAAAACTCACTATAACTCTTTTTAGCGAATATATATATAATTATTGTTATATAATTTATATTATGTTAAATAGAATAGTAAGAACCTCCCGTACTACAGCACAGAATAGTTTAGCTATATATTGATGGGATTTACAAACTCTTTCCGACAATAAAGCCACCCGTCCAGGCAGCCTGAAAATTAAAACCACCAGTAAGGGCATCAATATTCAAAACCTCTCCAACTATGTAAAGATTGTCTTGCTTCTTACTACCAAAAGTGGTAAAATCTATTTCCTTCAAATCAATCCCACCACAAGTGACGAATTCTTCCTTGTTAGTGCTCTTGCCATTGATTGCTATTTCACTTTTCTTTAAAAAATTTATCAATACACCGAGCAATTTATTACTTACTTCTGCCCATTTATGTTTTTCGGTAATACTAGCATGTGCTACCAAGGACACCCATAATCGCTTAGGAATTGATGGTAGTGGCGTGTTCAGAATTGATTTTTTAGGAAATTCTTGCCTATTTTGATGAAATAACTGTTTGATTTCATGGGCAGTCATGTTCTCGCACCAATCTACCGAGATTGTAAATTTATAACCGATTTCATGCAATGCCCTTGCTGTTACTGATGACAATTTCAGAATGGCAGGACCACTTAGTCCAAGGTGTGTAATTAATAGCGGCCCGTTTTCTACTTGCTTCTCCCCTAGTATATTTACTGCTGCATTCTCTGCCACCAAACCACTTAAATTTCTAAGCCGCGTGTCTTTGGTATTAAACGAGAAAAGTGAAGGAATTGGATCAACAATAGTATGTCCTAGTTGTCGGAGGTTATCCCAAATCACTCGGCTATTGCCACCTGATGCAATTACTAGCGCATCTGCATAAAAACTTCCTTGGGTAGTTTCAATGTGCCATGTTGCTTTTTTCTTTTTAAAACCAGTAACAGAAACTTGAGTCATTACCTTAATGCCATGCTTTTCGGTTTGCTTGATAAGGCAGTTAATGATACTGCTAGCGTTGTTGGACTGTGGAAAAACGCGGTTATCATCCTCAATTTTCAGTGGCACTCCCCTATTCTCGAACCATGCCATGGTATCGCCTGTCATAAACTGATGAAATGGTCCAAGCAATTCTTTATGTCCTCTTGGGTAGAAATTAACCAATTCGTCAGGCACAAAGCATGCATGGGTGACATTGCATCGTCCGCCGCCTGATACTTTTACTTTACCCAATACCTCCTTGCTTTTTTCAATAATAATTACATCATAGTTTGGGTTGTTTTCAGCACAATTGATGGCCGTAAAAAAACCAGCAGCTCCTCCCCCTACGATGATTACTTTTTTATTCATCCGCTAATATTTCTTTAACCCTACCAATCGCACCGCTTTCTAACCGTACCTTAATACCATGATGATGATGCGGCGAGTTGGTCAAAATATCTTTCACAATTCCTTCCGTTAGCACACCGCTTCTTTGGTCTTTTTTCAATACAATATTCACACGTAATCCGCTACTAATATCTTCTCTATTTGTTCCGTTCATCTTATTCAATTTTAAAATACAAAACTAATACAATCAGCACAGTAATTTAAAACATACCTGTTCTCCTTTTCCAACAAAAATTATATACATTTAAGCTGTAAAAATAAACTCAAAAATGCTACTATGAAAAAACGCTTATTATTACTGCTTGTACTGTTCATTGGTACGAGCAGCTATTCGCAAGAAACATTTCCTGTGAATGACGTCAGGGACAGTCGGGATAATGCTTATGCATTCACCAACGCCACTATCCATGTCGACTACCAAACTATAATTGAAAATGCAACGCTCCTTATCAAAAAAGGAAAAGTGGTAAAGGTAGGTGCTAATATTACCATTCCTAATGGGTTCACCACTGTTGACCTTTCTGGCAAAAGTATTTATCCTTCGATGATAGATATGTATAGCAACTATGGCATGCCCTTAGTAAAGTCCGAACCATATAATTTTTGGGGAAGTGAACAAATCCAATCCAAAACAAAAGGAGCCTACAACCCGAATGAATCCATTAAATCTGAATTTAATGCAGCGGATGTTTTTACTACCAATGAAGTGGCTGCAAAAAAACTAAGAGATATTGGTTTTGGCACTGTTCTTACTTTCCAGGCTGACGGTGTGGCACGGGGAACATCTGCTGCCGTTACGTTAGGGAAAGACAC
Organism: uncultured Roseivirgaceae bacterium; assembly: GCA_964424205.1. Taxonomy (GTDB): domain Bacteria; phylum Bacteroidota; class Bacteroidia; order Cytophagales; family Cyclobacteriaceae; genus CAYRIF01. Next base: position 4,329 of record CAYRIF010000205.1, read on the forward strand.
TGACAATAATGTTTTAATTAAATCAAAAGCAGCTGCAAATTATGCATGGAGCAAAGGAAGTTCAAAACAAAATTATCCATTCTCAACAATGGGCTTTATGGCTTTGCTTCGCCAAACATATTTAGACGGCGCATGGTATAAAGGCTTAAAGAGGCGATCATTTACGGACCTTTCACTGGAAGCTTGGAACAACTCACAAAGCTTACCACAGGTTTTTGACACTAAAAGCTGGTTGGGCGTACTAAGGGCTGATAAAGTTGGGGATGAGTTTGGTAAACAATATATCATCAAAGGAAGTGGCGATGAATACCAAAGAATCGCTGAGATAAAACGCACCAATGCCGCATTAATCATTCCTGTAAATTTCCCCGACGCACTAGACGTAGAAGACCCTTTTGATGCACAAAAGGTTTCATTGACTGAAATGATGCACTGGGAACTGGCGCCTACAAATTTAGGAACACTTGAAAAAAATAATATTGACTTTGCCATTACAAGTAGCAAAACCAAGGAAACTAAATTTTGGGGCAACATGCAAAAAGCCATTAAAAATGGCTTGTCAGAAAAAGCAGCGCTGAAAGCATTGACCTACTCCCCTGCTAAACTCATGCGGATGGAAAATACAGTGGGAAGTTTGCGCTCGGGAATGCTCGCTAACTTCATAATCACCTCAGGAAATATTTTCGATAAAAAAAATACCATTTATGAAAACTGGATTCAAGGAAAAAATTATAGTATCAAATCTTTAAATCAGATAGATTTCGTAGGAAAATATGATCTAAATGTTGGAAAAGAAAAGTATAAATTGGAGATTTCAGGCAAAGCACCTGCTTACAAAGCAAATATTGTCATTAATGATTCAACAAAAATTAAGGTTGGGTTCAAACCGACCGATGAACTGGTTAGCCTTAGCTTTACCCCTGACACGACAAAAAAAGCAACTTCTAAAATTAGGTTGTCGGGCTGGTTGGATGGAAGAAACCTCACAGGAAAAGGTCAGAAGATAAATGGAGACTGGGTCAGCTGGAATGCCAATTATACTGGGACGTTAGAAAAAAAAGAAGATAAGAAAAAGGACGAGGAGAAAGACAAGGAAAATGACCCGTTAGGAGATGTTTTATATCCTTTTATGGCACATGGGAATGAAGTATTGCCAAGTACAGAAAATATTCTTTTTAAAAATGCTACGGTATGGACAAACGAAACAGATGGCATATTAAAAGAAACGGATGTGCTTATCGCCAACGGAAAAATTATCAAAGTTGGAAAAGGATTACTGCCAGCAAATGCCAAAATAATAGACGCTACTGGCAAGCACCTGACGGCGGGTATCATTGATGAACATTCACACATTGCTTTGAGTAGTGTCAATGATATTGCCACTAACTCAGGCATGGTGCGTATGGGAGATGTTATCAAATCTGATGATATTAACATCTACCGGCAGCTAGCAGGTGGCGTAACAGCATCACAGTTGTTGCATGGTTCTGCCAATCCCATCGGGGGGCAATCAGCGCTGGTAAAATTACGTTGGGGGGCATCTCCGGAGGCAATGAAAATCAAGGGAGCAGATGGCTTTATAAAATTTGCCCTGGGAGAAAATGTCAAACGTTCCAGTAGCCAAAACTCTATCCGATACCCATTGACTAGAATGGGAGTTGAGCAGGTATATATGGATGCTTTCACCAATGCATTAGCATATGAAAAGAAGTGGCAAGCCTATAACCGCCTTTCTGCAAAGTTGAAATTAAATGCAGAGAAGCCTCGAAGGAGTTTGAAAGACGAAACAATGCTGGAGATTATTAGAAAACAGCGGTTTGTTACCTGTCATTCTTATGTGCAATCTGAAATCAATATGCTGATGCATGTTGCTGAAAAATTCAACTTTAATATCAATACGTTTACCCATATTTTGGAAGGATACAAAGTAGCTGATAAAATGAAAGCCCACGGAGCTGGTGCTTCAACTTTCGCAGATTGGTGGGCATATAAATGGGAAGTACGCTATGCGATTCCTTACAATGCAACCATCATGACCAATGTTGGCGTCACTGTTGCCATTAATTCCGATGATGCAGAAATGGGTCGGCGACTGAATCAGGAAGCTGCAAAATCTGTTAAATATGGCGGCATGAGTGAAGAGGATGCCTGGAAAATGGTGACCCTGAACCCTGCGAAATTGCTTCATTTAGATCATCGTATGGGCAGTATCAAAGTTGGTAAAGATGCCGATGTTGTGTTGTGGAGTGACAATCCACTGTCAATTTATGCCAAGGCAGAAAAGACGCTAGTAGACGGCAAGGTTTACTTTGACATTGAAAAAGACAAAGAAAAACGAAAGGAAATCCAAAGTGAACGAGCAAGACTCATTGGCAAAATGATTGCTGCGAAAAAGAATGGAGGAGCAACGAAAAAACCTACCTCAAAAAAACAAATTAACTTCCACTGTGATGACCTTTTT
>CAYRIF010000206.1:0-3479 GCA_964424205.1 uncultured Roseivirgaceae bacterium
GATTGTAAAGAGATACCCTATGGAAGGTGCGAAATTCCTGAATGATGTGGCTACGGATAATAGCAAGGTTTACTTTACAGATTCAGATACGAATAAGATTCATGTGCTCGAAAATGGAACAATAACAACTTGGCTAGCGAGTAATTTGAAAGGTCCAAATGGTCTTTTCATAGAATCAGATAGAATATTACTAGCTTCAATGGGAAGTGCAGATTTAAAAGCGATATCTAAGAATGATAAATCGCAGAAGGTAATAGGTACTGAAATTGGCGCAGGAGATGGTATTGGCAAAACTACAGATGGTGATTATATTGTTTCCAATTGGCGGGGAGAAGTTTATATTATAGCGCTTGATGGAAAAAAAATAAAGCTACTGGATACGAAAGCACAAAAACTTAATATTGCAGATATTGAATTTATTGCAGATAAGAATATGTTATTGGTTCCTACATTTTTTGGAAATACAGTTGTTGCGTATGAACTGAAGGAATAAAAAATGGCAAGATACATTTCTATACTTAGGGGAATTAATGTTGGAGGCAGGAGAAAGATATTGATGGCTGATTTAAAATTGCTGTATGAGGAATTGGGGTTTTCCAACATAACTACCTACATCCAAAGTGGCAATGTCGCCTTTGATTTTCCTAAAACGGAGAGTCAAGAAAAGCTTAGTAGGAAGATAAAAGCAGCAATAGATAAGACCTATGGTTTTGATGTGCCAGTAATTACTCGTACTACGCAGGAGATTGAACAGACAATCGCCATTAATCCTTTTCTCAAAGAAACGGCTGATATTAAAGGGCTCTTCTTGGCATTTTTGACAGAAGAGCCGTCAGAGGAAAACCTAGGAAAATTAAACGGCATAGAATTCCCTAATGACGCATTTGAGGTCATAGGAAAAAATGTATACATTTGCTGTTCAGGAAGGTTTAGCGATTCAAAATTAACTAATAATTTTTTTGAGAATAAATTGAAGGTAGCGGCTACTACTAGAAATTGGAAAACAGTTATGAAGTTGCAGGAAATGGGCGTTAAGAATTAAATGAATAGAAACTAAAAGCAGAAAAAATGATACCAATTAATGAAATATTATTGTTTGGATTAGCCTCTTTAATAATGGTGCTCTCGCCGGGACCAAATATGATATACCTTATTTCTAGGTCATTGTCTCAAGGAAGAAAAGCTGGAATAATTTCATTACTTGGAGTGATGAGTGGTTTTTTGTTTCACATATGCATGGTCTCATTTGGACTGACGGCAATATTTTTTGCAGTTCCATATGCGTTTGTCGTTGTGAAGTTTTTGGGTGTGGGTTATCTGCTTTATCTCGCTTATAGTACACTTAGGGCAGGTGAACACAAAATTTTTGAAGCGGATAAAACTTTAAAACAAGACAGTCCAATAAAATTATTTAACATTGGGTTATTGACTAATGTTTTAAACCCAAAGATGGCTGTTTTTTACCTTTCTTTTTTTCCACAGTTTATTAAGCCTGAATATGGTTCTATATTGGGTCAAAGTTTTCTGCTTGGGATAACGCAAGTAATCATTAGCTTTTCAGTCAATTTTACAATAGTTATTTCAGCTTCTAAAATGGCAAGTTGGTTTTCTAAAAAACCCATTTGGTTGAGAATTCAAAAGTGGTTTATGGCATCGATACTTACTGGTCTTGCCGTTAAAATGGCTTTGACAAAAGCAAAATAATACTTCACCTATTTTCTTAGTGATTTTAAAAATTTTTTAAAATCATCATTATTATAACTGGCATACCCAGCACGCTTTGTGGCAATTTTACCATCTGGTGAAATCACAAAGGTGGTGGGAATGGAATTGGAATTGTAAACCGATGGTAGATTGGTTTTTAACTGATGGATGGGCAGGTCAAAGCCTTTCTTGTTCTTAAATTTCTTGGCAGTCTCGAAATTATCATCATGCGAAATCATTAGAAAAACAACATCATCATCAGATTTTATTTCATTGTAGAGGTTGTTGATGTCTGGCATTTCAGCGACACAAGGCGGACACCACGTTGCCCATATATTCATAAATATCGTTTTTCCTTTGAGTGTATTGCCCTCAATTATTTTACCAGATTCATCTATTAATTGAAAATTGTAATCTGCGTCTGGCTGATTTTCAACAGGCACTTCCATGTCTGGTTTTATCAAACCGGTAAAAAGAACTAGTCGTTGGATGCCTCCAATAACTTCGGTGTGTAATCCTGTGAAATATAAAACAGCAAAGACGCTGAGCATGATTCCCCATGATCGTAATTCTTTTTTTACTTTTTCACTGATTGGCATATGTAGGTTCGTTTTATTGAATGCTGAATAACTAACGTGATATTACAAAGATAAGTTCTTGAAATTTCAAATAGTGGAACATTGGTTACAAAAGAAAAGTCGTCCGCTAAGCGAACGACTTTATAAAAAATATATGTACAAAGATTAAAAAATATTACACTTAATGATTTTACTTAATTAATTCTTCCCACTGTTTATGTCGGTTGGAAATTTGATTTGCCATCAGCGCATAGTTCTCCCAAGTATCTTTCACATGGTAGATGCTTGGCAGCTCTTTTGCTAGTAGGTTTGTATAATCTTTATTATAAATACCACTGCCATAGTAGTAGTAGGTAAACATATTGCCTGTTTTGCTAAACAGTTCATATCCTAAGTAGCCGTCCCATATTTCACTTAAAATGGTTGGCCCTAATTCTCTTTTTTTGAATCTATACATCTGAACCTCAGCCTCTTCCTCAAAATATTCTGAGTACAAATCATTTTCAATCATCCAACCTAAAAACATTCCAATATGCGTATAAGCATTTTCGATTGGGATATTAGCGGGAAAATTTCCTAAGAAATGCGTCTTGGCATTATCATAAATAGTTTTGTTTAGTGATTTGCTATTTTTAAAACTAGTTGATTGCTGTTGCGTCATAGATTAAATTTTATTTGGTAATTAACTCTTTTACAAAAGTAGTGAGGAAGAAGTCCTTAGTGCGTTGCAAAGTATGTGAATCCACACCTTTGTAATATTTTACTACTAAAAATAGAAAAGCCAAACTATTGGCAGCGCAGCGCAGGTTAGCCGAAAAATAAATAGCAAATAGCAATGGCAGCAATAATGCCTGCGAGATCAGCAATAATCCCTGCAACCGCGGCATAACGAGTATTTTTAATTCCTACAGAACCAAAGTAAACCGCTAACACATAGAAAGTGGTTTCTGTAGAACCTTGCAGAATGGATGTTAGTTTTCCAGCAAACGAGTCAACGCCGTAAACATTCCAACTCTCTACCATCAAAGCCCTTGCACCACCACCTGAAAGGGGTTTCATAAATGCGGTGGGCAATCCTTTTACAAATTCTGTATCCATACCTGTGAGTGCTACCATCTTTTCAATGCCAAGCAATAAATAATCCATAGCACCGGAGGCGGTAAATACACCCACCGCAGCAAGCATTGCCACAAGGTA
>CAYRIF010000206.1:3579-6771 GCA_964424205.1 uncultured Roseivirgaceae bacterium
ACAATACTAGAAATAAATGTAGCAATAAGGATAGGTATGAAAATATCAGTAGGGTCAGCAGATCCTTCGGTAGCACGCAAAGCCAAAATACTTACGGGAATCAAAGTTAGTCCAGAGGTATTGAGTACCAAAAACATTATTTGGGCATCTGACGCAGTATCTTTTTCTGGGTTGATGTCTTGTAGTTGCGCCATTGCTTTCAAACCTAGCGGGGTGGCAGCGTTGTCAAGTCCTAGCATATTGGCAGAAAAATTCATCATCATTGAACCAATGGCAGGATGGTTTTTTGGAAGTTCAGGGAATAGTTTTGTAAATAATGGACTGACCATTCTGGAAAGAATATTTACAGCACCTCCGTTCTCCCCAATTTTCATGATGCCCATCCACAAAGATAAAATGCCCGTCAGCCCTAAGGAAAGTTTGAATCCTAGTTCAGCCCTGTCAAAAAGAGCGGACATCATTTCAGAAAATATCTCCACATCACCAAAGAAAATAAGTTTGATTAAGCCAACAATAAAAGCGATTAAGAAGAAACCAACCCAGATGTAATTGAGTGCCATAGAAATAATGAATTTAGAACACCAAATAAGCTAATATTTCATTAGAAAGCAAAAAGGGGAGGGGAAATTAAGTTGACTCCCTGTGATGACCTCCATGGTCTGTGTCCTTTTCTCCATAGTCTGTGTCTCCACAGACCATTTTACGTTCCTTGCTTTCCTATGGTCTGTGTCTCCACAGACCATTTTATATTGTTGCGATAGTGTTTCGGTCTGTGGGGACACAGACCGAGGAGATAGATGAGATGTTTCGGCCTATGGAGACACAGACCGAGGGTGAAGCGTATTTTAGCAGGCACTAATTTTTCATAAAAAACCACTTCATCAAGGTTTTGTAACTCACCTTAGACCCATGCATTAGAATCCCTACGCGATATACCCTGCCAGCAAACCAAGTGGTGAAAACAAATCCTGCCACTAATAAAACCATCGAAAGAGCCAACTGCCAAGCAGGCACATCAAAAGGCACACGCATCATCATCACTACAGGTGAGGTGAGCGGAATCATTGACATCCAAAAGGCAACATCTCCGTGTGGTTCATTAATCACTACGCCCAACACCGCAATAGAAGCAATAAGCGGAATGGTAATTGGCAACATAAATTGTTGCGAATCTTCCATGGTATCAACTGCTGCGCCCACAGTAGCAAACAACGCAGCGTACATTAAGTAACCTGCAAAAAAGAAAAACACAAAACTGAAAGCTATTTTGCCAATTGGAATTTTTTCCATATTGCTAAAAATATTCTCTACTTTTTTAGCTTGTTCTAGCTTGCTTGTTGAAGTTTGCTGCATTTCTTCTTGCGTTGGATTATCATTCAGTTGCGTGAGTTCCTCTTGATAATAGCTACCAATGCCCGTACTGATGGCAAAGAATAAGATACCCCAAATTGCCAATTGTGTAATGGCGACTAGTGCAATGCCTAAAATCTTACCCATCATCAGCTGAAATGGTTTAACCGATGAGACAATTACCTCGATTACTTTGCTTGATTTTTCTTCTGCAACACCTCTCATTACTTGCGCACCATATAAGAAAATAAACATGTATATGGCAAAGGCTGCCACGTAGCCAATGCCTGTTGCGGCAATTGTACCTGTTTCTTCTTCACCAGTTTCTGGGTCAGATGTAGCGATGTTTATATCTACCTTGAGGCTGTCGAGCATAGATTTTCGAATGCCAGCTTTGGAAAGCCTAATATCCTCTATTTCATCAGCAATCATTCTTTCAATACTTGTTTTCAAGCCGATACCAATGTTTTCATAGGAATAAAATAAAATACCAGTAGGTTTTTCAAGGTTGATTTTTGGGATGTGCAATATCAACTTTTCTTTGTCTTCTGATAAATCTGTGAGCGCTTGTGTCAGTGAAGCATTAGAATATTCAAAGGTCAGGTTCTTCTTATTTTCAAATTTATCTTGGAAGTAGCCGCTTTGGTCAATGACTTTAATTACTCGCTCTTTGCTAGTACTTGACGCAATATATATCGGGATGATAAAAAGTGCCCCAAATAATATTGGCCCTAAAATAGACATAATAATAAACGCCTTTTTTCTAACCCTTGTCAGGTATTCTCTTTTGATAATTAGTAATATTTTATCCATGGTTTTCCTCCTGTACTTTAGCGATGAAAATATCATTGATGCTTGGAATTTTCTCCACAAAACCATGCACTTCCGTTTTTTGAACGAGCTCCTGAATGAGCTGATTTGGTGACAAGCCATTCATAATCTTAATATTTGACTGATTCATATTGTCCTCTAATGTTTTTGTAGTCAAAATTTCATAATCACTTGATAGGCTAGCAATACCACTGGCATGGTCAACGATGTAGGTATTGCTTCTATAATTGTGTTTGATTTCTTTTTTTGAACCACCTAGTATTTTTTTAGAATTATTGATAAGGGCAATGTCATCACATAATTCCTCGACCGATTCCATACGGTGTGTAGAAAAAATAATGGTACTCCCTTTTTCTCGTAGCTCGAGAATTTCATCTTTTACTAAATTAGCATTGATAGGGTCAAAGCCAGAAAATGGTTCATCTAAAATAATTAGTTCTGGCTCATGAATCACCGTGGCAATGAACTGAATTTTTTGCTGCATGCCTTTAGAAAGGTCTTCAATATTCTTTTTTGCCCAATCTTCAATTTCAAATTTAGCCAACCAAATTTTTATTTTTTGAATGGCTTCCCGTTTGTTCATCCCTTTGAGCTGCGTGAGGTAGAGTAATTGTTCCCCTACTTTCATTTTTTTATACAGCCCTCGTTCCTCCGGTAAATAACCAATGACACTGGTGTGTTTTTGTTGTAGCCTCTCGCCATTAATCATAATTTCACCACTATCTGCATTGATGATTTGCGTGATGATTCTAATTAATGTGGTTTTTCCAGCACCATTAGGACCGAGCAATCCAAAAATAGATTGTTTAGGAATGGAGAGGCTGACATTGTCAAGTGCCTTATGGTCGCCATAAGTTTTACAGATGTTCTCTACTTTAAGTACTTCCAAAATGCTATTGATTTTTATGAACGATACAATCGGAGTACAAAGCTAAAAAATATTTGGTGATTGTAATGAAAAAAGTGATGAGTGGTATAAATAATTTTGATGGTTTCCTACCCATGGTCTGT
>CAYRIF010000207.1:0-6660 GCA_964424205.1 uncultured Roseivirgaceae bacterium
AATGAATAATTTACTTTCGTTCTATTTATAAAAATCCGAGTACAACATTGTTTCTTAAAATCTGTAAAAATTAGAAAATGAAAATCACACCATTAGAAATCAGACAAAAAACTTTTGAAAAAGGATTTCGAGGTTACGATAAAGAAGAGGTCGATGCCTTTTTACAGTCAATGTCACAAGAATGGGAGGCACTGCAAGATCAGAAAAAGGAACTAAAAATAAAAGTGGCTTCCATGGAAAAGGAAGTTGAAAAAATGCGGGAAGTTGAGACCTCTTTGTACAAAACACTAAAGACCGCTGAAACTACTGGCGTTAACATCATGGATCAGGCTAAAGCTGCTGCCGATTTGCACCTGAAAGAAGCACAAATGAGTTCAGATGCATTGATGAGTGAATCAAATAATCAAGCGAGAAATATCATCGAAGAGGCAGAGCAAAAAGCTCGAATTATTGTGAATGATATGGAAATTGAGATTAAAGAATTGCAGCAATCTTACAAAGTTATGGGCACTCAATTTGATAACTTGCTAACAGATCTCACCAACCTTGCCAATGATACATTGCAAAGAACCGAGAAAGCGAAAGCCTTCAGGGAGGAACATGGCGTTGATGAACACCTGAAAAAAAGCAATATTTTTGTAGGCGAATCGAGAGAAAAAGCGGCAGCTCCGAAAATTGAAATTCCAAAAAAAGAAAAACCGCCGCTAATTGAGGTGGAAGAAACACCCAAAGAAGAAGAAAAAATTACTTCGTTTTTCGACCAAATAGAAGACTAGTATGGACATTGTTGCATTAGAAGGACTTGAATTTTTTGCCTACCATGGTTACTATCAAGAAGAACAAAAAGTTGGAAATAAATATGCAGTTGACATCAAAGTCATGGCAGATTTTCAAAAGGCAGCCGTACATGATATCCTGTCTGAAACAGTAAATTATGAAAATTTATATACCATCATCCGTGATGAAATGAAAATATCATCCAAACTGCTAGAAAATATTGGAGCGCGTGTTATCAAAGCAGTTTTTATGAAATTTGAGCATGTCAATAAAATAGAAGTGAGTATTTCTAAATTTAATCCACCAATCGGTGGTGTTTGCAATCGGGCACGAATTACGATGAAAAGAAGTAGGGCGGATTTATTTTAAGGAGTATCCATCTTTAACAACTCAGAGTCCTCTTTTAGAGACGCTGAGTGAGGGGAAAGACATTTCATAGGTGTTAGAAGTACAAACTAAATCAAAATTCGTCACTCGAAAATCGAGTATTATTCATCTTCAAAAGCAAAGCCTCTACCCGCTGCATCATCGTAAAAAACAACCTTTTTACTAAGCAGATACATCACATGTTTTTTCTCCACATAAACAGTTACCCCTTCAACTTCAAAACTATCATCCGTTTCCTTTCCTTTATCAAACCCTAACATAAATGACATACCCGAACATCCTCCACCTTTCAATCCTAAGCGAAGACCATAATCTTTAGGAATATTCTTATAAGTCATGATGTTTTTAATCTCAGCAATTGCTTCTTCAGATATATTAATGGGTATCATTGATACTGACAAATGTTTAATTTGATTGGAAAACCTACCTGTACGGGTATTCTTTATAATCTGACCTAAATTGAAATTTAAAATTACCTAAATTCGAGCACTTAACATGAGTTAAATAAATTTTTGTATATTTTTACCTAAGTTGTGAGATTCAGGGTAGTTGAGAAGTGCTAAGAGTTTGAGAATTAAAAATTTGTAAAAGCGCAAGAAGACCCACTCGGTTTTGTGAGCATTTTTGCAGGGCTTTTAAACTCATAAAATTAGTGCTTATCTCCAGCATGCATCTCGCAATTTAGGTCGTAATTAAAATTTTGCAATGGAAGCACTACTAGAATTTGGTAAAATAATCATTCCTGCAGCCATCGTACTGTATGCTATGTACTTGGTTGTCAACTCGTTTCTTCAAAAAGAATTCGAGAAAAGACTTATTGATATAAAACTCAAAAACACCGACGTGGTCTTGCCTATTCGCCTGCAAGCCTATGAAAGATTGAGCTTGTTTTTGGAGCGAATATCTCCGAATAACCTTGTACTACGACTCAATAATAGTGGCTACAGCGCCAAGCAATTTCAGCAAATTTTACAAAACGAGGTACGTGAAGAATACAACCATAATCTTTCGCAGCAAGTATATGTAGGTGACGAAGTTTGGGATTTTGTAAAAAACGCCAAGGAAGATGTAATCACAGTCATCAACAAAGCCGCTGAAAAGGTAACCGAAGAATCTAAAAGTATAGACTTAGCAAAAGCAATTTTTGAATTGATGATGCAAAAGCAAAGCGACCCGATTACTGTTGCGCTGGGTAAACTGAAAGAAGAAATACGGGTGATGTTCTAGAATATTATAAATAGTATGGAAATAATATGCTATGGTTGCGGTCGTGGAGAAAATCCTGAAAATACGATTGAAGCCATTCGTCATTGTCAGACAGTAAACCCCAATTGGTGGGTTGAAATGGATTTGCAAATCACTAAGGATGGTGAAATAATATTATTTCACGACTATAATGCAAAACGGATAACCGGGGTCGATAAAAATATTTTTGACCTCAATCTTGATGAAATCACCACCTTAAATGCCGCTAAAAATTTCAAAGTCAAAGAAGCGTATCCTTACAGAGGAAATCCAATCAAAATACCTACATTAATAGCGGTTTTAAAGCTCTTTCCAAAAGCAAAATTTGTATTAGATGTTCACACCAACCGCCTAGAAGCAGTAGATAAAATAATAAATATCATTGATGAATTCGAGGTAGAAGATCAAATCGTCGTAGTAAGTCAGTATGATAAAACTATCACTTATTTCAAAGAGAAAAGAGCAAATTGGAAATATGGCGCCGCAACTAATGAGGTTAAGAAAATAGTTTACAGCAGTTTCCTGTTCTTGGATAGCCTATTTCCAATTCAGTCAGATGTTTTATTAATACCTGTCAAATTTGGAAATATTACACTCCTGACCAAAAGGGTAATAAAGCATATCAATCAACGAAATAAAAAAATTTGGGTATGGATGTATGAAGGTGAAAAAGTAGTAACCATTGAGTCAAAAAAAGAACTTGATGAATTAAAACAAAAAAACATTCATGGGATTTTTACTGATTGTCCAAGAAAATTGAATAATGAAATTGCATTGATTAAATAAATGGCTCAAAATTTGTTATATTATAAGCAAAAATTAACCCCAATGACAAAATACACAGACCATAAAAAATTCAAATCAGCAAAAACATCAGCCGAGAAATTACTTAAAAATCCTAGCAAACTCAAAACCCTATTCGAAAATGTAGTAGGCAAAATAGGAAGTATCGAAGAAGGAAAAGTGAAGGCAGGAGGATTTTTTGCAAGACTTAAAACTTCCGTCCGCCTTTCCAAAGCATATACATCAGGTCAATACAGAGAACTTCCGCTGAAAACAATCATCATGCTAGTGGCAGGACTTGTCTATTTCATCATGCCACTTGATATTATTCCAGATTTCATTCCTATTGGTGGTTATTTAGACGATGCTACCATCGTGCTATGGATTTTTAGTAAATTCAATAAAGAAATTGATGCTTTTGAAGAGTGGGAGCGCCAAACTGCCAAGTCGATACTGTGATAAAAAACAATTGATACACAAAGGAAAGATTACAGTTCAAAATTTTCGACAAAGTATTCAATATATTCTGGAATTTTAGTGCCTAGATAGTAAGGCAAGTTCATCAGTAAATATGGAATCCCGTTTGGTGTTTTACTCTTTTGAATATTAAAATCCCCTGCATACATACGAATTGCGTAAGGATGGTTGGTGCGCTCAATAAATTGATGTAATGATTTTAAGGTGCCAGCCATCCCAGATTTTATTTCAATAGGAATTACTTTATTCGTGTAACTATATAGCAAATCAACTTCGGAAGATGATTGCTTTTTTTCTCGCACCCAAAAATGAGGTTTCTTATCAGCAATTCTGTTCAAAGAAATAATTTCTTGCGTAATTAAATGTGGAATAATGGCGCCTTTGTAAGCGGTACTTAAATCCTGCAAAGCAAGCATTTTTGATTGTATTCCTAGTGCATGATTGACAATACCGCTATCCAAAAATTGAAAACGTGGCGACTTTTTTAAATCTGTCCGTACTGGAATAGTAACATCTGTTGAAGGATAAATTAATTGAATTATTTTAGCAGCATCCAAACTTCTCATTGCCTCTCCTACTTCACGTGAGCGATAATTAGAATTTCCAAAATTTTGAAATTTAATACGCTGATCCAAATAAAAGTGAGCAGTAGAAATAATATGTTTAATTATTTTTGTTGCTGTTGGGTTGGTGGCATATTTTTCAACATCATTTTGATAAGTACCCCAGATACTTTCATAAATTCTTGGTAAATCAGTTATTTCAAACCTTCTAATATAAGTTTTAATAACTTCAGGCATTCCCCCAATAATAGCATACCGATTAAATAAATTAAGCAATGTATGATGAGAAACGTTTTTTACTGGGACATGCTGTAATTCACTTAATCCCCTCCCATGATTTATTGCTGATAAATATTCGCTAAAATTTAAAGGGTATAAATACAAAAATTCAACGCGTCCTACAGGAAAACTTTTAACATTTTTCAAAGCAAATTCTAATAAAGACCCTGCCGCTATAACGTGTAAATTTGGAAATTCTTCATAGAAGAATCTTAAATAGTGAATTGCCTTTGGTGATTCTTGTATTTCATCAATGAATAATATGGTCTCATCCATTGCGCTCATAGATATATTTTTTGTCAAAAACAATGCCTCTAATATAACCTTAACACTATCATAAGCCTGAAAGTAGTATAGGTCCTCAGCTTTTTCTAGATTAAGTAATATTGAATGCTTATATGTTTTTGCAAACTGCTCTATCACTGTAGTCTTACCTACTTGCCGTGCTCCACGTATTATCAATGGTTTACGACCTTCTCTTACCTTCCACTTAACTAAGTAGTCTTCTATTTCTCTTTTAAATATCAATGTCTCGTTGGATTTGTAATAAAGTAAGGGCAAATATACTAAATATACGTAACAAAGTAAGGGTTCTATTTAAATTACAGGTACATAATAAGTGTTATATTGAGGAGTGCAAAAAGTATTTTGTATTTTTTCACTTTTAAATATATGATAGCAGTAATCCAAAGAGTATCTGAAGCAAGTGTCAAAATAGCAGGGCAACAAAAGGGTGAAATCAAAAATGGCTTGCTTGTCTTACTGGGTATTGAAGAGACTGATAATCAAGAAGATATCGATTGGTTGAGCAATAAAATTACCAACCTCCGCATATTCAATGATGAAAACGAGGTGATGAATAAAAGTCTCATCGATGCGGCAGGAGGCCTATTATTAATAAGCCAATTTACACTACAAGCAAGCACTAAAAAAGGAAACAGACCGTCATACATCAAAGCTGCCAAGCCTGATATTGCCGTTCCGCTTTACGAAAATTTTATTATTGCCACTGAAAAACTGCTTGGAAAATCCATCCAAACTGGTGCGTTTGGAGCAGACATGAAAGTCAGTCTGATAAATGATGGTCCTGTAACCATCATTATTGATACCAAAAACAAAAAATAATATGACCATAGAAGAAGCGCAAAAAATTGTGGATGATTGGATAAAAAATTATGGTGTACGGTACTTTAATGAACTGACCAACATGGCAATTTTGACTGAAGAAGTAGGCGAAGTAGCAAGAATCATCTCAAGAGAATATGGAGAACAATCATTCAAAGCGTCGGACAAAGATAAAGACCTTGGCGATGAACTAGCAGATGTATTATTTGTACTTATCTGCATCGCCAACCAGACAGGCATCGACCTAACCAAAGCACTAGAAAAGAACCTGCAGAAAAAAACTACGAGGGATAAAGACAGGCATAGGCAAAATGATAAGTTACGCTAATCGAATAGCCCCATTTTTCAAAACAGGCACTACATCATACTTATTTTCTTCTAAACAAAAAGCAATGTCTTTGGTAATGCCAATTTTGCGCAGTCGCTTGGCATGTGCTGAACTATTAAGAAATGTAAACAGGTCATTCTTTTCTCTATCATAAAGTATTTGTGCCGCCACGGCTGTGTCGCAAGTAGTCTCTGTTTTTTCATACAGTGCTTCGACCATTGCACCCGCAAATAATGTATCTTCTAAACTAAATCTCCCCTTCCAGCCAGCGCATACTATTAGAATATCATTCGGCTGTTCAATCAGGTAATTAACAATTGCATTTTTATTTAAGAACGAACCAATTATCACTTCCTTAGCACCTTTTGATTTTTCAATGGCAACCGTACCATTGGTCGTGGTGACTGCTATTTTTTTGCCTTTTAGTTTTTCGTCCATATAGCCAAAAGGAGAATTCCCCATGTCGAAGTCTGCTACTTTTTTTCCGCCTCTTTCTCCTGCCGTGACATAGCCTTGATGTTTCATTGCCCTACACTCCTCCAAACTTGCAAAAGGCTTAATCTCTGCGACACCATGCGCCATACCAGTAGTCATGCAGGAGGTTGCCCTGAAAATATCTACTATGACTACAATTTTATCCGATAACTCGTACAAATGAATTAATTCAGGGCTTAGGCAAACTTCGATGTTTTTCAT
>CAYRIF010000208.1:0-6625 GCA_964424205.1 uncultured Roseivirgaceae bacterium
GTAAATTTTTAATGTAGAAATGATTGAATGCTATAATAGCTATATTCAATCATTAAAGCATTAGGTCATGCGCTCATTTTTGAGCACTTAGTAAGCTAAAATAGTAACGGAGCGGTATTACCGAGAACTTAACCATAAAGACTAATTATCAACGGTTTCTTCCCATTTCCTACGAATTTTTTTAGAGGTCAACCCTTTTCCATCGTGTTTCCAACCTGGTGGCTTTATGACATAATAAAACCTATTTAGCAAAGAAGTTTTTGCTAAAAATACATCATTAAGCATCATTCTCCACTCATGAAAAGCAACATAAAGTGGGTTAAAAGATGAAATATTTTTAATCAGTCCATAAATAGGTTGCACTACCTCAGGTTCATAGGTACCAAATAGTTTATCCCATATAATAAAAATTCCTGCATGATTACGGTCTAGGTATTGCGGATTGGTAGCATGGTGTACCCTGTGATGTGATGGCGTGTTGAATATTGCCTCAAACCATCTAGGCATTGTTTTAATTAATTCTGTATGTATCCAATATTGATAAATTAAACTTATTGACATTTGTGCCAATATCATTACAGGATGAAAGCCCAGCAACGGCAGCCACAACCAAAAAACAAATGACATAAAACTTCCTGTCCAGGTTTGTCGCAAAGCAGTACCGAGATTATATTTTTTGGAAGAATGATGTACAACATGTGACGCCCATAAAAATCTGTTTTCATGACTAATTCTGTGAAACCAATAATAGGTAATATCTTCGGCAAACAATATGAGAACCCAAGCCCAACCAGTAAATGGAATCGCAAAAAATCTATAGTTTTCATAGATAAAGACCAAAGCAGCAAAAATCATGGCCTTAGCAATTAATCCTAAAAATACATTACCCAAACCCATTGCTATCGAAGTAATCGCATCTTTGATTTCATACGTTCCGGGTTTTACTTTTACTGAAGCCATTACTTCAATAATAATGGTGAGTACGAAAAATGGAATAGCATAGTGAATCAAATTCGGTATTTCTGGTACTTCCATTTTTTTATAATGCTAAAGTTCAATTACTTTAATTACTTTACTCCTTGCTCAGGATGTTTAGCAACAATAGGTCTATAAAACTTCATTATTTTTTCTATATCAGCGTTCATGTTATCACTTAAATGGATTGTTGGGCCAATGCCCGCTTTTTTATTTTTATAATCTAGAAAACCAAGCACAATTGGAACTCCTGCCCCTTCTGCCACTCTGTAAAAACCTGTTTTCCATCTCTTTACTTGCCTTCTGGTTCCCTCAGGAGCTACCACCATAAACACCTTTCCGTCTGTATCAAATAGGTTAATCATGGCATCTACGGTACTCAGTTTCTTTTCCCCTGGTTTTTTTGGCTTTCTATCGATTGGCATGCCACCGAGCGACTTTAAAAGGACACCTAGTGGGAAGAAAAACATTTCTTTTTTTATCGCTAATGTCATGGGCAATCTCATTAAAGAGAAGGCACAGGTTACATAAATAAAATCCCACATGCTCGTATGAGGAGCCGCTACGACTACTGCCTTTTCAATGTCTTTTGGTATGGCGCCAACTACTTTCCAACCAGTTATAAAGAAAATAAATTTTGATAATAATCTCATGAATCAAATATATCGTTTAGTATTTTATCATCCACTAAATTAGGCATTGTTACTTTAAGATTTGGGGTTCTTTTCATTTCTCTTTTAATTGCAAAATTTGCCCCTTTATTCCTTGCCCAACTCCTTCGAGCAATGCCATTGTTCACATCAAAGAATAGCATGCTTTTTAAATTCTTCGCTGCCTCATCAGAACCATCCAGCAACATACCAAACCCACCATTAATTACTTCTCCCCATCCTACGCCGCCGCCATTATGTATAGAAACCCAGCTTGCACCCCTGAAACTATCGCCGATGACATTTTGAATTGCCATGTCCGCGGTAAACGTTGACCCATCTTTAATATTCGCTGTTTCTCGGTAAGGTGAGTCAGTGCCTGAAACATCATGATGATCTCTTCCCAATACCACAGCTCCAATTTCGCCACTTTTTATCGCTTTATTAAATGCCGCTGCTATTTTCATCCTTCCTTCTGCATCTGCGTATAATATTCTTGCCTGCGAGCCGACGACTAGTTTGTTTTTTTGGGCTGCTTTAATCCATTGTATATTGTCAGACAACTGCTGCTTGATTTCCTCAGGAGCACTTTTCATGATTTCCTCCAGTACCTCCGCTGCCATTTGATCTGTCTTTGCCAAATCACTGGGCTTACCACTAGTGCAAACCCAACGAAACGGTCCGAATCCATAATCAAAACACATGGGGCCCATGATATCTTCTACATATGACGAGTACCGGAAATGGATACCATCATCCTTCATCACCTCTGCTCCTGCCCGTGAGGATTCTAATAAAAAGGCATTTCCATAATCAAAAAAATAGGTACCTCTTTCGGCATGCTTATTAATTGCTACAATTTGCTTCCTTAGAGACGCTTGCACCTTCTCTTTAAAAAGCGTAGGATTATCAACCATCAGTTTGTTGGCTTCCTGAAAATTCAGACCACAGGGATAATACCCGCCAGACCACGGGTTGTGCAATGATGTTTGGTCCGAACCCAAATCAACAAAAACCTTCTCCTGCTCAAATTTTTCCCATACATCAACAACATTTCCTTCGAAAGCTATAGAAACCACCTCCTTGGCAGCTTTGGCTTTATTAACCCTCACAACCAATAAATCCAAATCACTAATCACCTCATCAACCCACCCCTGCGAATGCCTTGTTTCAATTGCTAAAGGATTTATTTCAGCCACCACCGAAACGCAACCTGCGATATTTCCAGCCTTCGGTTGTGCGCCACTCATTCCACCAAGACCAGATGATAAAAATAGTTTTCCAGCAAGCGCATCCTCTGATTCTTTCGAAATTTTTCTTCCAGCATTTAACAAAGTGATAGTCGTACCATGAACAATCCCCTGTGGCCCGATATACATATATGACCCTGCAGTCATTTGTCCATATTGCGTCACTCCCAAAGCATTAAATCTTTCCCAATCATCTTGCTTAGAATAATTTGGAATCATCATACCATTGGTTACTACCACCCTTGGCGCCTCTTTTGAAGATGGGAATAAGCCCATCGGATGACCAGAATACATGTGCAAGGTCTGTTCATCGGTCATGGTGGCTAAATACTGCATGGTGAGTAAGTACTGTGCCCAATTTTGAAAAACTGCTCCATTGCCCCCATAAGTTATCAACTCATGCGGGTGCTGTGCCACAACATGATTCAAATTATTCTGAATCATTAACATAATGGCAGCGGCCTTTTTGCTTCGATGCGGATAAGCATCAATAGCACGGGCATGCATGTCATAAGTAGGACGAAAACGATACATATATATACGTCCGTAGTCATTAAGTTCTTTGGCAAATTCTTTTGCCAAAATTATGTGATGCTGCTTGTCGAAATAGCGTAAAGCATTATTTATTGCTAATTTCTGCTCTCCTATACTTAATATAACCTTTCTCTTCGGTGCATGATTGACATGTAAGTCAAATTTCTTTTCTATTGGCAGCTCCTTTGGAATTCCCGCTAATATCTGTTTTTTAAAATCAATATTATCCATTGCTTAAACTTTAGGAATATTAAATTTTTCAAAATTTTCAATGGTATAATCATAGCCCACATCAAATATTTCTTTGGCTTTTTTTACTTCCGATCCTGCATATTTCTTGAGCATATCGGGCTCAATTACCAGATCACAAAGCGACTTTTTGATTTCCGTACTACCGCTAATTGCCATCAGCAGGCTCCGTTCTATCACTACTTTGGCATTTTTGGCATTAAAGTTATCATCTATGGGGTTAGAATGACTGCCAATCATAAAATCTACCGATGATTTTATAGGTGCAACTGGCAAATTATCAAGCAAACCACCATCTACATATAAACCGCCCCTGCATTTTACAGGATTAAATAACACAGGAACACAACACGATGCTAAAATAGGGGTGATTAATTCGCCTTCCGAAAAATAGGTGATTTGCCCTTTGTTTACCTCCGTCGCTGCTATGACCAATTTTTTTTTCAACACTCCGAAATTGTTTTCAGGAAGATATTCCAAAAAGAACTTTCTTAATTTTTCAATATTTAGTAACCCAGTCATGACAAGTGCCGGTCGCATTTTTTTAAGAAAGCTTGTCTTCATAAGAATATCAAATATCGCATCCGGAGAATAGCCATAAGCATACATCGCACCGACAATAGAACCGGCACTTGTACCAGAAACGGTAGCTATATTTACTCCCTTTTCTTCCAAGGCTTTCAGCACCCCTAAATGCGCTACACCTCTAGCTCCTCCCCCTGATAATGCTATTCCAATTTTCATAAATACCTGATTATCAGTAAATTAAATTCATAAATCTAAAGTATTTCATTCAGTAAAAAAGATTCATTCAACTTCACGCCTCGTTCTGTCATTTTTAAATTACAACATTCAATAAGTGGGTCATGCTGAAAGATTAGCGTGTAATCATTTTCAACCGCTTCTTTCAAAAATTTATTTTTTTCAGCAATGGTTAAGAGCGGTCTGGTATCATAACCCATCACATACGGAATAGGAATATGTGACGCCGACGGAATCAAATCTGCTACAAATACGATGGTTTTATCCTTGTATTTTATCTTAGGTAACATCTGTTTTTCTGTATGTCCGTCCACCGCAATAATATCAAAACAATCAAAAGGACTTTTCGCTGCCAAGTCGATAAAATTCAAATGCCCACTCTCTTGAATAGGAAGAATGTTCTCTTTCAAAAAACTTGCTTTTTCTCTTCTGTTTGGCTCGGTTGCCCACTGCCAATGCCCTTGATTCGACCAATACCGCGCATTCTTAAACGTAAGACTTAACTTTTCCCCCTCATATTTAACACCCCCTCCACAATGATCAAAATGTAAATGTGTCATAAATACATCGGTAATTTCATCCGGAGCAAAACCAGCTTGTTTTATAGAACCCAATAATGTGTCATTCCCATGTAAGTACAAATGGCTGAAAAACTTAGCCTCTTGCTTATCCCCTATGCCATTATCAATCAAAATGAGGCGATCAACATCCTCAATAAGCAGGCAACGCATTGCCCAGGTACACATATTATTCTCATCAGCAGGATTGGTTCGTTGCCAAAGGGTTTTTGGGACTACCCCAAACATCGCACCGCCATCAAGTTTAAATAAACCAGTATTTATGATGTATAAATTCATAGACTTGCTCCGTAACCAGTAATTAATCGACTACGCCCATTGCACTAAATTTCTCGATGCGCTCCTTAATTCTTTTGTCCGGCTTCATTTTGCTCAACGTTTTTATATGCTTTAAAATTTCCGTTTTCAAAATCGCATACATTGCATTTGGGTCGGTATGTACCCCTCCCAGCGGTTCTTTGATAATGCCATCCACAAGTTTTGCCTTGAGCATATCCTTTGCAGTTAGCTTTAGTGCTTCTGCGGCTTCCTCCTTATACTCCCAGCTACGCCAAAGGATTGAAGAACAGGATTCTGGAGAAATCACAGAATACCAAGTATTCTCCAACATCAACACTTTATCACCTATACCAATCCCGATAGCACCGCCAGAAGCGCCCTCACCAATGACGATACAAATGACAGGCACTTTCAACATAAACATCCCCTGAATATTTCTAGCAATGGCTTCTGCCTGCCCTCTTTCCTCGGCAATTAAACCAGGATAGGCACCAGGCGTGTCAATAAGCACCACGATAGGCTTATTAAACTTTTCCGCTATTTTCATTAATCTCAGCGCTTTTCTATAACCAGAAGGATTGGCCATGCCAAAATTACGCATTTGACGCTGCTTGGTATTTCTTCCCTTTTGCTGACCTATGAACATAATAGATTGCCCATCCACTGTTCCAAAACCACCCACCATGGCTTTGTCATCTTTCACATTTCTATCGCCATGAAGTTCTATAAAATCATCCGTAATCGCATAGATATAATCTAACGTATATGGCCGGTCGGCATGCCTAGACAGCTGCACTCGCTGCCATCGAGTGAGGTTTTTAAATGTATCCACCTTTAATGTTTTTATTTTTTCTTCTAAAGATTTTACCGCACTGTCAACATCTACTTCGTTCTCAGCAGCAAGCTCTTTCATACTTACTAACTTATCTTCAAGCTCGGCAATAGGTTTTTCAAAATCCAAAAGCATTCTATCAAATTTATGTCAATCAATTATTGCGAAAATAAAGAAGAATTTCAATTTATAGGCAATAATTAAAATTTAAAAAAATTATTTCCAAAAGGCTTTGGATATAAAAATCTTTGCGATTACATTTGCAGCACTTCAAATCAAAGCTGGTTTATAAGTCATTAAAATTAAGCTAAGATTTGGGAAATGGTCCGGTAGTTCAGTTGGTTAGAATGCCTGCCTGTCACGCAGGAGGTCGCGAGTTCGAGTCTCGTCCGGACCGCAAAAAAGTCTCCCGAAAATTCGGAAGACTTTTTTTGTGGGAGAAACGCATAGTGGCTAAAAATCTATTTAGCATTTCCATAGTCCACTACCAAATTACAGAACGTTTTCACCCCTAAT
>CAYRIF010000209.1:0-6624 GCA_964424205.1 uncultured Roseivirgaceae bacterium
TTTAGCTTTCTAAAAAATAGAGTAGATGGAAAACTTTGTAGTATCGGCAAGAAAATATAGACCTGCTAGTTTTGACAGTGTTGTCGGGCAGGATCATATTACCACGACGCTAAAAAATGCCATCAATAATAATCACTTGGCACAGGCATTACTTTTTTGTGGCCCAAGAGGTGTGGGAAAAACAACTTGCGCTAGGATTGTTGCCAAAATGATTAATAATTTTGAGGATAACGATCCCTCTACTGCCATGAATATTTATGAGTTGGATGCAGCATCAAATAATTCAGTAGACGATATACGCAATTTGGTTGACCAAGTGCGGTATGCCCCACAACATGGAAAATACAAAATATATATCATTGATGAGGTGCATATGCTTTCGAATGCGGCTTTTAATGCATTTTTGAAAACATTAGAAGAGCCGCCAGAGTATGCTATTTTTATATTGGCTACTACCGAAAAGCATAAGATTATTCCAACCATCTTATCAAGGTGTCAGATTTTTGATTTTAATAGAATTCAAGTGCCTGAAACTGTGGCGCACCTGAAGGAAATAGCGAAAAAAGAAAATATTGAAGCTGAGGAAGAGGCGCTTTTGCTCATTGCCCAAAAAGCGGATGGGGCGCTTAGAGATGCGTTGTCCATTTTTGATTTAATAGTTACCTATTCTTCGGGCAAAAAGCTAACCTATCACGATACGATTCAGAATTTACACATTTTGGATTATGATTATTACTTCAAACTAACCGACGCATTTTTGGAAGAAAATCTTTCGGAGGCGTTGCTTATTTTTGATGATATACTGAAGCAGGGATTTGATGGGCATAATTTTTTAACAGGTATTACGGCACATTTTCGTGATTTGCTGGTTTGTAAAGACCCTGCCACTATTCAATTGATAAATGTTTCGGAAAGTGTGAAAGTAAAATACTTAGCACAAGCTGAAAAAGCGCCGATGTCTTTTTTACTGACGGCACTTAACTTGACCAATCAAAGTCAGATTGGTTATAAAGGAAGCAAAAATCAACGACTGCATGTAGAACTGGTGTTAATGAAGCTGGCACATATAAGTGCTGCTATCAGCCTGGCCACAAATCTTCCTTCGCAAGAAGCATTAAAAAAAAAAGCCAGTTAGCAGCTAAGCCTAAAGAAGCGGTAGAAGAAAAAAAGGAAGTTAAAGAGGAAAACATAGCGCAAGCAGTTACCAAAGAAAAGGGAGCGTCTACCAAATCTTCTAAATTAAAACCCGCTATAAATACACCACTGATAAAAAAGGTTTCTCTTACCGCTACTACAAAAATCGCAGCGCCCATTAGTCAAGAGCAAGAGGAGGAAAAGGAGTTGATTGAGGTAGCACAACCTTTAGATGACCAGCCCGTGAACCTAGAAACATTACAAAAGTATTGGAAATCATTTGCCAAAAAAAAGAAGGAGGAAGGAAAAAGTTCTGAGTATCAATTGCTAAATCAGGAGATAAAGTTTACTGAGGGTAGAATTATTCACATAGCACTTACCAATGCGATACAACAAAATTTTCTGGAAAGTATAAGGACAGATTTGTTGCAGTATCTAAGACAAAAACTTCAAAACAATCAACTGACTATTGATGCTAAATTACTGAAAGCAGCGCAAAAAGAGATGATTTACACGGCGACAGAGAAATTCAACCATCTAGCCAAAGATTATCCTCATCTTACCTTACTGAAGGATGAATTAGGGTTGGATACAGATTTTTAGGCATAAAAAAACCACCAAAGTGGTGGTTTTAAATTTATGAAATACCTTTTTTAATTAAATAAGTCCATATTCCTCACCTCTTCTAACGATTCTTCTGCAAGTGGCTTAGTAATAAACTTTACTACATGGTCATTATTCACAATCTTATCAATGTCACGTTTATTATCAGAACTAGAAAGTATAATAACTTTGCATTTTTCCTTTAAGGCTGCACTAAATTTTTCAAATTCATAGAGAAACACGAATCCATCAACGATGGGCATGTTAATGTCCAAAAATATGATATTAGGTAACTTATCCATCTCATCTTTATTTTCTTCAAGGTATTCAAGCGCACTCTTTCCTGAGTTTTTAATTTCAACACCTTTTGAAAATCCCGTGATTTCTATAATTCTTTTGCTGATAAAATTATCAGTGTCATTATCATCAACAAGCATTACTAAGTCAATAGACTTTCTTTCTTTATTCATATCTCTCTCTTTTAATCGAACTCAATATTATTTGGGCTTTGAGTAGCTGCTTTTAAATAAAAAGCAATGTTACAAATTTTCCAACTTTATCTCTAAAAATATTTAGCCAAATCCAGCTTAAAAAATATATTAATTTGAACACTAGCTATTTAACGTGACAAATGTACAATATAGTAGTATAAATATACCTACAAAAAGAATTAACCCCCTTAGAAGTAATATATTCTAAACTATTACATTTTTTTAAGATTAATTTGGGTAATTTCAATAAGTTAGTTTTTGAAATATATCTTTATTTCACTTCCAATATTGATAGTATTGCCTTCTATTTTATTGAGTTTTTTTAATGCTGCCACACTCATCGCATATTTTCTCGCAATACTATATAATGTTTCGCCTTCCTGCACGGTGTGCGTAATCGTTTTTTTGTTGTTTGAAAACCTTGTAACTTTTGAAGGGCTTGCCGTAGAATTTGCAGCTACAATTAATGTTTGGTCAAATTTTATGGTATCGTTTTTTGTTAAATTATTCCATTCTCTGATTTCTGATACAGAAACTTTATAGGTTCTTGCTATGCTATAAAGAGTTTCTCCTTGCGTTATTGTGTGTACCAATTGACCCTCTTTTTTTGTAGCCGAGGGAGCTGCAATCTCTATGAATTTTACTTTTTCATCTATATTGAACGCATCAACGGGCGTTGGATTTTTTCTGTCAATCACATTTTGGAGCTCCTTGTTTTTGATGATTTTTATCGGTTCTTTTTCTGGTAGCTTTGATGCTTCCTTCCCGTTGTGCGTGTTACTCTTGGGTACTGAAATCTTTTTACTTTCTGATGTAGTATCTTCAAATTCAAAAATAGTATCATCCGCTACCGACTCTGTAATGATCCCTCTTTGGCGTATTTGTGTAGTTGGCGTAGATACTACTGCAGGTTCTTTTTCTCCCTGTTCAAGTGTAGGCACATTTTTATACTGAACTTCTACATCATCAGGACGAATAAATCGTAGCCACAATACCCTTCCTGGTTTTAAATCTACTGCTCTATCCATCCGATTTTTCATCAAAAGTTTTTTTAACCGTAATCCAAATTTTTGAGATATCTCCCACATTGATTCACCACTCTTAGCGACGTAAAAATGAATTTTTGCCTTCTTTTTCTTCTTTTTGAAATAATATACCTGTCCGTTTTGTATTTTGTCAAATGGCTTCATATCATTATAAGCCTTGAATTTCTCTAAAGTAATTCCTGCTTTGTTAGCAATCGATGTAGCACTATTGCTATTGCTGACCACCATACCAGGAATTCCATTGATCAGTTGATATTTTATCCCTTTCTTTTCATATGTTTTGCGCTTAACTTCTGGGTAGTCAGCGCCTGCGTCTATTGTTACTTCCTTGCCGAGTGGTGCTTTTGCTATTTTCTTGGCTGATGCAGTCGCTTGATTATTCTTTGCTGTGACAGCGCCATTGGTATCATTGATAAGGGCGAGTAATTTTGAGTCGCTTTGCTGGTTCACAGGTATGATAACAGTATAAGTTTTATCACTAGGAATTTTCCCTTTTTTAATCCATTTGTTGTAATCTTTTAATTTTTCAAGGTCATACCCTAGCTTTTTGGACAACTCTTTCAGTGTTTTATTTGAAGTGTTTGTATATTCTGCCAAACGATTTTCCGACAGATAGTTCGAATTTAATGATCCTTCAAAAGCTATTTTATGTGCTAAAAATCGTTTCACATACCAATGTGTTTTTTTGTTGATGGTCATTCTATTTGCGCCAATTTTGCTCTTGTCCATGACACGCATCATGCCCCCTTCACCCATAAGGTATGCCTGTAGGGTGTATAACCAATTATTAAAATAGAGTGTATTATTTCTTTTTAGATACTTGGCTGCGCCTCTTGAAGCCGACACAATATTTTTTCTTTCATCGATGACCCCATCTACCCGCAGTCCCATGCTCACTGCCGTTGCTTTTTTGAATTGCCAAAAACCTACCGCGTTGGAAGATGATACTGCATCTGAAATCAAAGCGCTTTCTTGTAATGAAAGGTATTTGAAATCGGTGGGTACATTTAGTTCCCTGAATTTTCTTTCAATGATTGGAAAATATAACCGTGCCCTATCCACTTTGATGTTGTGATGCTTCGGACTCCTCACTAGCATATCTACATCTTTTTGGATGTCTCGTTTAGCTCCTTCTGTAATTTTCAGGTGGATGCCTGCAAACTCCATGGAAGAAGGTACTTTTTGAGCCAATAAGGTTGTTATTGAAGTTATAAAAAATAGAAGGGGCAAAAAAATATTTTTAGTCATTGGAATTATAGTCACACTTAAAATCTAAAAGTAGTCAAAATTATAATTTTCTTAAAATCATCAGACCATCTCTGACAGGAAGTAGAACGTTCTCTACCCGAGTATCAGTATGCATCTTCTTGTTAAATTCAATAAGTGCTTTGGTATCTTTTCCCATTTTGTCATGGATATCCTCAATTACCTTTCCGCTCCACAAGACATTGTCTGCAATAATTAAGCCTCCTTTGTTTAGGTTCTCTATAACGGCATCAAAATAATTGGAGTAATTCTCTTTGTCGGCATCAATGAAAATCAAGTCGAATGTCTCCTCTAATGTGTCGATAACCTCCAGCGCCTGACCAATTTTATAATCGATTTGGTGATTGTACTTTGATTCTTTGAAATAATTTCTCACCCTACCTTCTAGTTCTTCGTTGACATCTATGGTGATTAACCTTCCCTTTTCTGATAAACCTTCGGCTAGACATAGTGCTGAGTAACCTGTATAAGTACCGATTTCAAGAATTTTATTGGGTGCTAGTATTTTTGAAAACATCGCTAAAATCCTGCCTTGCAAATGTCCAGATAACATCCTAGGCATGAATACACTGACATTGGTTTCACGATTTATTTTTTTTAGCAACTTAGATTCAGCGGACGTGTTATCGGCTGCGTACTTTTCTATATTCTTGTCCAAAAAATCCATCGGTATTTAATTTTTAGAGATATAAGTCAAATAACTGAACTGACTTTCGTCAAACATCTCGTGGGCAATATCTTGAAGTTCTTTGGCATTGACGCTTCTAATCTCGTTGAAAACAGCCTCCAAACTTCTGATACCTCCTAAATCGAGCATGCTTTTCCCCATCATCAGCATCAGGTTCATGTTATTCTCTTCTGCCATTGCCAATTGACCCAACAACTGTTCCTTCATTCTTGTCAATTGAATTTGCCCCAATGGTTTTTCCTTTAGTTTTTTTATTTCTTTTAATACTAAATTAATGCCTTTGTTCAGGTACTTTTGATCGGTGCCAAAGAAGATGCTAAACAAACCAACATCGGTGTAAGCGCTGTAATTTGCATCAATGGCATAAACAAACCCGTATTTTTCACGCAAGGTCATATTCAACCGCGAAGTCAAGCCAGGACCGCCCAGCATATTGGTCAGCATGAAAAACGGAAACCGTTTAGGGTTATTCAAAGCATAGGCTGGTTTGCCAATGGCGCATTGTGCCTGGATTAAATTGCGTTCAACAACTATATTTTTTGGGGCATAATCTTTAAATAGTAGTCGGTTTACTCGTGCATTGTAATGCGGTATTTCAGACAAGTATTTATCAACTATTTTTTTTACAGCCGTTGCAGAAATATTGCCAACAATGGAAAGGACAATTTTTTCTGTGTTTAAATTCTCATGAATAAAGTTTCTAAAATCTGCTTTATGGAATGATTGCACACTCTTGGCTGTACCAAGTATATTATTTCCTAACGAATGACCTTTGAAAATAACATCATCAAATTCATCCTGGATGGCATCTTCTGGGGTGTCTTGATACATTGCCATTTCCTCCAAAATCACACCCCGTTCTTTTTCAATTTGTTTTTCAGGAAAGATAGAAGCAAAGGTGATATCGGTGAGCAGCTCCAATGCTTTCTCAAAATGCGCATCTAATACCGAGGCGTAAAAGCAAATTTTTTCCTTGGTCGTATAAGCATTCAGCTCTCCGCCGACAGATTCCAACCGATTGATGATGTGAAATGCTTTACGTTTTTGGGTGCCTTTGAAGGCCATGTGCTCCCAAAAATGTGCCAACCCTTGCTGGTGGTCTTGCTCATCCCTACTGCCAATATCCAATACAAATCCGCAATGGACTATCTTTGTATTGGTGACCTCCTTATGCACCACCCTGATGCCATTGGGTAGGGTGGTCGTTTCATAATCCCTCATTTTGTTTTCCTAATTTTTGCAAAGTTACGGAAGATAATTTGATAACAATAGTTGATGAATAGTTTTATAGCTATTTGTAAACAGCTGGATTTTGTTTGGCAATCATACCAATAACATCTTTTATCCTAAATTGTTAGTCTTTGCTATACTTCACTAAGCAAAGGTTTTCATAAAA
>CAYRIF010000210.1:0-1582 GCA_964424205.1 uncultured Roseivirgaceae bacterium
CATTACAACCATTGAAAGAGATACATTTATACTCAGCGGGGTATGAAGATAGCTATAATTCAAGGGTCGGTGATATTAATGAAATCTGGAATTTAGGATTGTTGGCTATTTTGATTTTGATAATTGCGTGTATAAATTATATGAATTTAATTACAGCACGATCACAAAAAAGTGCCAAGGATGTGGCGATGAATAAAACCATGGGCGCCTCTACAAAAAGTTTGTTGGTAAGGTTTTATGTGGAAACAGGAGTGATTACTTTCATCTCTTTATTTATTGGCATTCTCTTAGCTATTATTGGCATCCCATTATTTAATGCGGTTACATCACAGCACCTGGCTATCAGTTTGGCGTTAAACAGTACTTTTTTTATTGGTCTTTTCATCATTTGGTTTGTAACTACTTTGATATCAGGCTCATATCCAGCCCTATATCTCTCTAGTTTTTCTCCCATAAAAATATTAAACCCTACCTACAAAAGGAGTAACAATATCGTTTTTGTGCGAAAGGGTTTGGTGATACTTCAGTTTGCTGCATCTGTCATCCTCATCGTGACGGTACTGGTAATTTACAATCAACTTCAGTTTATGCAATCCAAAAAACTTGGATATAACCCTGAGGGTGTCATGGCAATTTCTGTTGGTGCTGTGGAAAACAAGGAACATTTACAGGCGCTACTTTTAGAATATAAAGGCATGGCAAATGTTATAGACGCAGGGTTTGCACAAGGATTTCCAGGCATCAATGTAAGCGGTCGAAATCTGTTGCGAGATGACAATGATAAAGAAGGGATTTATATTCAAACCAATCGTGCCGATGCCGCAATATTGAATGTGTTACAGTTAAAATTATTGGCTGGGAAAATGCCGCCACAAAAACTAGCGGGAGATACGTTAGTGGAAGTGGTGCTTAATAAGAAAGCCGTGGACTATTTAGGATATAGTCCTGAAGAAGCACTAGGGAAAAACGTAATGATGCAGTTGGGCAATAATGCTTCAATTGTTGGCGTTGTTGACGATTTTAATTTTGCCTCATTACACCAACCGATTGGCGCGTATGCTTTTCACAATAGGGCTTCAGAGTATAAGTCATATTTACTGGTGCGCTACAAAAGTGAATCGGTAACAAATGTAGTGAATCAATTTGAAGCGACTTTCAAAAAAGTAATTCCTAACTCGGCATTTGATTACACTTTTATTGATAAAAGCATCGAAAGATTGTATGCACAAGAAAAAAGGGCAGTACAAATCAGCATCATATTTTGTGGGCTGGCAATTTTTGTTGCGAGTTTAGGATTATTTGCTTTAGCTGCTTTTACCACCGAGCAACGAACCAAGGAAATTGGGGTGAGGAAGGTGTTAGGAGCAAGTCCTTTTTCTATTACTAAAATGCTTTCTACAGATTTTGTTAATCTGATTTTAATAGCATTGTTGATTGCCTTTCCAATTGGATATTGGGTGATGGAAGGGTGGCTGGAAACATTTGCCTATCGCATAGATATTACGTGGACGATATTTCTGATTGCTGGAGGTTTGGCACTATTCATTGCATTGTTAACCATCAGTTTTCAATCGGTAAAGGC
>CAYRIF010000210.1:1682-6619 GCA_964424205.1 uncultured Roseivirgaceae bacterium
AAACTATATTTCAAAATCGCCCTAAGGTATCTTGCTAAGAATAAGTTATACTCCTTTCTAAATATTGCAGGGTTAGCAATCGGCATAGCTTCGTTTATTCTGATTATGGTTTATGTGAATTATGAGCGGAGTTATGATAAATTTGAAGGGTCAGAAAATGTGTATAGACCTTATTTGGATTACCAGGAAGGAGATGTCTTTGTTCCTGGTGATGCACAGACATACAACCAAACAGGTCCTACGCTTAAAAAAGAATTTCCAGAGGTAGAAGAATATGTAAGACTTTTCCAACTTAATAAAGTGAGTTTCGTTCAGGGAACGCAAATATTACAGGAGACAAGAGGATGGATGGCAGATGCCTCTTATTTTGATATTTTCAAAACGCCAATGATTAGTGGGGTTAAAAATACAGCGCTCAAAGAACCACATTCATTGGTGCTTACCGAATCATTGGCGAGGAAACTTTATGGAAATATAAGCCCTCTTGGGAAGACTTTATCTGTTTTTTGGGGCAGTTCCGAAATTGTGCTTACTGTAAAAGGCGTAATGAAGGATGTTCCTGAGAATACGCACTTGAAAATTAATTTTTTGATTTCTTTCAGTACCATAAAATCATGGGATGCTTTTTCAGGACAGCAGAAGCCTAATTGGAATCAAAACAATTACTTCACCTACATCAAGGTTGATCCAAATGCTAATATTAATGTGCTTCAGCAAAAAATTATGGAAAGTGATTTTGAGGACAATGAAGATGAGCGACACAATATTGAGCGACTAGAAGACATTCATTTATACGCTGACAAACCCTATGAAGCAGAAGCAAATGGCAGTGTC
Organism: uncultured Roseivirgaceae bacterium; assembly: GCA_964424205.1. Taxonomy (GTDB): domain Bacteria; phylum Bacteroidota; class Bacteroidia; order Cytophagales; family Cyclobacteriaceae; genus CAYRIF01. Next base: position 2,517 of record CAYRIF010000210.1, read on the forward strand.
ACCAGGGTGAAATTTTTAACAGCTATCGCCTTTATTATTCTTATTCTTTCTTGGCTCAATTACATCAACCTTTCTACTACTAAGTCATTGGAGCGTGCAAAGGAAATAGGAATTAGAAAAGTAGCCGGCGCACGGAAAGAACAGCTCATTGCACAATCACTGTTGGAGTCCATGATCCTAAATGTCATCTCAATAATAGTTGCCATTACCCTAGCGATGATGTTGATGCCATTGTATAATAGTTTTAAAGGTAAGACACTCACATTTGAACTGTTAGACCTTGGCAGGCTGCTACCTATTATGGGAATCATATTGTTCGGAATGGTAGCGGCAGGATTTTACCCTGCCATATTGCTTAGTAATTACACGCCATCAAAGGCTTTAAAAGGGAAAGCAAGCAGTTCAGCAAAAGGACTGAATATCAGAAAAGGATTAATTATTGTACAGTTTACCGCAACAATTATATTGCTCATAGGCACCATTGTAGTCAGCAAGCAAATCCAATTTTTGAAGGAGCAACCTATTGGAGCGGATTTAAGCCAAGTGATTGCTGTGACTGGTGATGTACTTACCGAAAAGCAGGATTCCTTAATAAAGCAGGATTTCACCACTTTGGTAACGGCGCTTGACAAGTTCCCTTTTGTAGCAGCAGTGTCAACCGCACAGACCTATCCTGGAGGGGGTTATGAAAGTCTATCTTCGTTTATGGGAATCACCTATCCCAATGGAGTTGAGGACAATAACAAGATATATTATACCTATCGCGTGAGCCCAAAATATTTTGAGGTCATGGGCATCGAATTTTTAGCGGGACAGGAGTTTCTACCTTCGGGAAAAGAACAAAATTCTCAAGTTGTCATCAACGAAAAATTGGCACATATGATGGGTTATGCCAAGGCGGAAGAAGCCGTAGATAAGACCCTCAAATTCAATGGCGAAAAACGGATGATTACAGGAGTTTTTAAAGACTACCATCACTTCGGATTAAAAAATACCGTGGCACCAATGACAATAATACCCAATAAAATAAACGATGTGCTGCTATTAAAAATAAAGCGCTCCGCCACCTCTTCGATAGGGATTGCCAATGTAATCTCTCAAGTGGAACGAAAGTGGAAAGAGGTATTACCCCAAAGCACATTCAACTATACTTTTATTGACAAAAAATTTGAAGCGCAATATGATGATGACAAAACATTTGGCAAAGCATTCGGCATATTCACGGCATTGGCAATTTTCATTGCCTCGTTAGGCTTATTTGGATTGACCTCATACACTTGCCTACAGCGTAAAAAGGAAATAAGCATCCGAAAAGTGAATGGTGCGTCGATATCTAAAATACTGATGCTATTGAATGTTGATTTTGTGAAATGGATAGGGATTGCCTTTGTATTAGCCGTTCCGATTGCATGGTATGCTATGAACGCTTGGCTGCAAAATTTTGCACTAAAAACAAACCTCAGTGGATGGATATTTTTGCTAGCTGGTATAGCAGCCTTAGGAATCATCATCATCACAGTTAGCTGGCAAAGCTGGGAAGCCGCTACGGATAATCCAATTGAAGCTTTGAGGAGGGAATAATAATATGAATCTTAAAAAAACAAAAAAAATGCTTTTAGAACTAAACAACATATTTAAGTGGGTCAATACTGGAGGGCAAAAAGTTTTCCTTTTGAAGGACATCAATCTAACTGTAAATGAGGGAGAATTCATTTCTATTATGGGTCCCTCAGGATCTGGGAAAACAACATTGCTCAATGTCATTGGCATGTTGGATGAATTCAATGAAGGCGAATATGTTTTTCTTGAGGAAGAAGTCCATACGTTAAAAGACAAGCATCGGGGAAACTTATACAAACAACATATGGGATTTGTATTTCAATCCTATTATTTATTAGACGATTTGACGGTTTATGAAAACATAGAAATGCCATTGTTGTATAAAAAATACAAAGGTTCAGAACGAAAGGCGCTGGTGGCAGACATGCTGGATCGCTTTAATATTGTAGGTAAAAAAGACCTCTTTCCTGCACAGCTCAGTGGCGGACAGCAACAACTGGTGGGCATTGCCCGTGCACTCATCACCAAGCCAAAATTGCTACTAGCAGATGAGCCAACTGGCAATCTTAACTCTAAACAAGGAGAAGAAATCATGACACTCTTCAGGCAATTAAATGAAGAAGGAGTAACGATTATTCAAGTAACGCATTCAGAAAAAAACGCGACTTATGGATCTCGTACCATTCATTTGCTGGATGGAAGAATGATAAAATAACAGATAATAACTTCTAAAAAAAGACAGCATGTTAAAACACAATCTCAAATTATTCATCAGAAATATCAAGAAGTATAAAAGTACTTTTTTCATAAATATCATTGGTCTATCCACTGGGTTGGCTTGTGTATTATTAATAGCACTTTGGGTAATTGATGAACTGGGCGTAGATAAATTCCATGAGAAGGGGGGTCAGTTATATCAGGTAATGGGAAGGTTTGAATATGCTGATAAAATTGAGATAATGCCTTATTTACCAGATCTCTTGGCAGAGACAATGCTGGAAGAAATTCCAGAAGTTGAATATGCAACTGGGCTGACTCCTCCTGAGTGGTTCGGTAAATTTCCACTATCCACAGGAGACAAAAACATAAAGGCAATCGGGCAATTTGTTGGGAAAGATTATTTTAATATATTCTCTTTTCCATTGCTTGCGGGAAATAAATCGGCTGTGTTAACAGGTAAAAATTCAATCGTTATTTCTGAATCGTTATCGAATAAATTGTTTGGTACAACGGATAGGGTAATTGGTAAAACAATAAAATGGGAATTGGCCGAGACTGGTAGTTATCTGCATACGGTCACAGGAATATTTAAGGATATCCCTGCTAATTCTACCCAACAGTTTGAATTTTTATTGCCATACGATAAGTTTATTACCATTTCGGAAAAAACTGGAAGGAATATCAATTGGGGAAATTATGGGCCGAGCACATTCGTGGTTTTGAAGGAGGGGACAGATGTGGCAGCACTCAACGCCAAAATTTACGATTACATCAAACTTAAAGATAAAAATGCAGAAGCGAATCTTTTGCTAAAGCAGTATGCTACAAATTACCTTTATGGAAGATATGAAAATGGCGTTTTGGCAGGGGGAAGAATAGATTATATCAAACTGTTTTCAATCATCGCCATATTTATTTTACTGATAGCCTGTATTAACTTTATGAACCTATCAACCGCCAATGCCTCCAGACGATTTAGAGAAATTGGAATCAAGAAAGCGTTGGGCTCTAAGCGTAAAAGTTTAGCGGCGCAGTATATCGGAGAATCCTTGCTAATGACTTTTTTATCGCTTTTGGTTGCTTTGGTCCTAGTAGTTTTACTAATACCACAATTTAATGACATAACAGGAAAGCAACTAGCACTCGGTTTTAACATGAATATGCTTTATTTGATTCTTGGAACGACCATCATTACTGGGCTCATGGCAGGAAGTTATCCTTCACTTTATCTTTCAGGTTTTAATACAGTTAAAACACTCAAAGGAAATTTTCGGAGTTCACTTGGGGAAATATGGGTTCGAAAAGGCTTGGTAATTTTTCAATTTGCATTATCAGTAATTTTGATTGTTTCGGTTATGGTTGTTTATAAGCAAATAGCATTTGTGCTAAATCAAAACCTAGGGTATGATAAAGACAATATCATCTATTTTCAAAAAGAAGGAAAAACGAAGGAGAATTATGATGCTTTTATAGCTGAAATAAAAAATATCCCTGGAATTATCAATGCTTCTAGCATGCACGGGAATGTATTGGGTGCTGGTGGCACTACTGTAGGCGTATCTTGGGAAGGGAAAGACCCAAAGGAGACCATTCGGTTTGGAAGCCTCTTGTATGACTATGAAATGATTGAAACATTAGGAATTAAAATCAAACAAGGACGCTCTTTTTCAAAAGCTTTTCCTTCCGATAGCACAAAAATAATATTGAACGAAACTGCTATCAAAGTGATGGGATTTCAGGGATCGGCACTAGGCAGAATGGTCAATGTTTGGGGAAAAGACAGGCAAGTGATTGGCGTAGTGAAAGATTTCCATGCCAATTCC
>CAYRIF010000211.1:0-6597 GCA_964424205.1 uncultured Roseivirgaceae bacterium
CACATCTTTTAAAAAAAGTAAAATAACAGCGCTATGAAAAAACTAATGATGCTGTGCCTGATTCTTTTTTTGCTAAGCTTTGAAAATTCTGTCTTTGCACAAAGCAAAATAGCATTGGATTATGGGATTTCCAATACACTCCATTACAATCAGCCAGTCAACCTTAATTTCTGTGACGAAGGTTGCTTTCCCAACAAACAGAGGGCAAAACTTGCGCACAATATAGCCCTCAGTTACTACAAAAGCATCAATGCAAAACATGAAATAAAAATTGGTATTGGCGCTTCACAGTATAGATATTGGGAAAAAGGCATGGCTTCAGATGGGGCCTCTAATCTCTATCCATACCAAAACATTCATGAGTTTAGCTATTATAACTTTACTATTGGTCACCGGTTCAAACTAAAACAATACAAAAAAATAAAATTGTATATTGAAAATAGTGTAATTTATGAACGCCTTATATATGAAAGCTCCGTCCTAAAACAAAGGGGTATGGCAATCAAAATGGGAATAGGATTCTTAACAAGAATATCTAAAAAACTAGATGCGAATTTCAAAGCATTTTATAAATCAGGCTTAACAAATTAAAGCAAAAGGGATTATATAGGAACATACACTCCTTTTGGATATGGAATAGAATTTGGGGTAAGTAGAGATTTATGATTACGGCTAAGCGATTATAAACTTCTTTCAATCAAAACCACCGCATGTGCAGAAATTCCTTCTTTTTTACCTACAAAACCTAATTGTTCAGTGGTGGTTGCTTTGATGGAAATATCATCCTCGCTTATTTTCATTACCTCAGCGAGGCATTTTTTCATGGCAGGAATATGCGGATTTATTTTGGGCACTTGCAAGCAAATTGTGGTGTCAATATTACCTACTTCATACCCTTTTTCTCTTATTAGTTCTAGTGTATTTTTTAATAAAATCTTACTATCAATGCCTTTGTATTGTGGATCCCTATCAGAAAAATGAAAACCAATATCACGTAAATTAGCTGCGCCTAACAGTGCATCGCATATCACATGAATGAGCACATCCGCATCGGAATGACCCACTGCGCCATGGGTATGCTCAATCTTAATTCCGCCCAGCCAAAACTCCTCTCCTGCTATCAGCTGATGCACGTCATATCCGTATCCTATTCTCATGTTTTCAATTTTAGCGTATCTAATACAGCCTATCTAACAAGCTGTGACACAAAGATGCACCAAGAATCATAAAGAAACAATCGTTTAACCATTAAGACATTAAGCAGCCCTTTTTAATGTCATAATGGTTAAAAAAACAGACAATTCTTTGTACGTCAATTTGGTTAGTTTACTTTTGTCTAAACAATATGCCAATTCATGAAATTTGACAGGAAAAATTATACCGATGACACATTGATTGTGCTTTATGGGGCGTTGCTCAAACCAAGGCTCATAGAAGAGAAGATGTTGATCTTATTAAGACAGGGAAAAATTTCTAAATGGTTCTCGGGAATCGGGCAAGAGGCAATCTCGGTAGGGAGCACATTGGCATTGCATCGTGATGAATATATTCTACCCATGCACAGAAATCTCGGTGTTTTTACAGGAAGAAATGTGCCACTAGCACGGCTTTTTGCACAATTTCAGGGGAAAATGTCTGGCTTTACCAAAGGCAGAGATCGCTCTTTTCACTTTGGCAGTAATGAACACCACATCGTCGGTATGATTTCGCATTTAGGCCCGCAACTATCCATTGCCGATGGCATTGCACTGAGTAATCAGCTCAACAAAGAGCAGAAGGTCACACTAGTATTCACGGGTGATGGAGGCTCAAGTCAGGGGGAATTTCATGAGGCGTTGAATGTTGCTGCCGTATGGAATCTGCCAGTGATTTTTATGGTCGAAAATAATGGTTATGGACTATCAACACCGAGTAGCCAACAATTTAAATTTAAAAATTTTGTTGACAAAGGTATCGGCTATGGCATGGAAACTTTGCAGATTGATGGTAACAATGTATTGGAGGTCTATGATAAAATAGCCATATTGGCACAATCAATCAGAAAAAATCCAAGACCTGTGTTGGTAGAAGCCATGACTTTTAGGATGCGAGGGCATGAAGAGGCATCAGGGACAAAATATGTGCCCAAAGAGCTCATGGACAAATGGGCAAGACTAGACCCTGTAATGAAATTCGAGCGGTTTTTGATAAGAGAAAAATTGCTTAACAAATCCATGATTGTAGATTTTAAGAACCTTATCAAGACTGAAATCGAAGCAGCTTTGAAAATAGCATTTGCAGAATCGCCGGTGATTGCAGACACCAGCACAGAAGTAAGTGATTTGTTTTTTCCGTTCAAGCAAAAAGTCATAAAGCCAAAAAGAAAAAAGAAAACGGATAGAAGGTTTGTAGATGCGATATCGGATAGCATCAGGCAGAGCATGGAGAGATATCCTGAGCTCATTCTGATGGGACAAGATGTGGCAGCGTATGGCGGTGTTTTTAAAGTTACCAAAGGTTTTGCAAAACAGTTTGGAACAGACAGAATTAGAAATACGCCGCTATGCGAATCAGCAATTATCGGTGCGGCACTTGGCCTTTCCATTAAAAATCACAAAGTCATCGTTGAGATGCAATTTGCAGATTTTGTGACTTGCGGTTTCAATCAAATTATTAATAATTTGGCAAAGAGTCATTATCGCTGGGGGCAAAATGCAGATGTAGTCGTCAGAATGCCAACTGGTGCAGGCGTAGGTGCGGGTCCTTTTCATTCTCAATCAAACGAAGCATGGTTTACGCACACCGCTGGGCTAAAAGTTGTTTATCCTTCCAATCCACATGATGCAAAAGGACTTTTAAACGCCGCAATTGAGGATCCAAATCCAGTTTTATTCTTTGAACATAAGTACCTATATCGTTCTATGAGTGAATCCATTCCTGAAGATTACTACACCGTAGAAATCGGCAAGGCCAAAGTGGTTACAAAAGGTGATGACCTCTCCGTTATTACTTACGGAATGGGTGTACACTGGGCAAAAGAAATGTTAGCAGAAATACCAGATATCTCTGGCGAAATAGTGGACTTACGAACGCTGGCTCCTTGGGACAAAGAAGCTGTTAGGAAGAGTGTCGTAAAAACTGGCAAGGTGATTGTGCTACACGAAGATTGTCAGACAGGTGGTATTGGTGGTGAAATTGCCGCTTGGATTGGTGAACATTGTTTTACAAGTTTGGATGCGCCAGTCATGAGAGAAGGAAGTTTGGATACGCCCGTTCCTTTTGCGACTGCATTAGAGCACAATTTCTTACCAAAAGAACGTTTTAAAGAAAAGCTAAAAGATTTAGCGGCATTCTAAATTTCTATCACACATTTCTGCATAATATCATTAATGTAGGAATTCCAGTGTTTATTAAGATTTTTATCATGCTAAATAGGGTAAATTGCCCTCTTAAATTAGTCGAGGTGTGTTGAATAATAGGGCATTATATATTTTAAAAGGAAAAACATTCTCCAAGTTGAATTGGGCGAAAGTCTTGCCCTATGCACTATTTATCCTGGTAATTTCGTTTGGTATTTCTCAGGAAACATATGCGCAAAGAACCAGCAAGCAAAAAAGGGTTCCGAAAGTACAAAGAAAATCACCTGCAACAGCCTCAGGGAATGCTAAATATAAAAGAAGAACGGTTCGCCCCAAAAACTCTGTTCACAAAGGTTTTAAAGAAAAAAGGGTAGCTCCCAGAACTTCGGTGCCCAAATCGGCTGACAGAACCAGGGTACAAACAAGAAAACCTAGCAACGGTGGAAAATTCAAATTTAGAGAAGCTAATCAGCCTCGCTCTATCAACAGCAACCCAAGAGTCAGAAGGTCAGATATCAAGAAACACACCAAACTACCGTCAAATTCATCAGCCGTATTTACGGGCTTCTTAAAAAGAAAAAAATCTAGTCGAAATAGCAATAATGTTGCCGCTAAAGGACCGTTTAACACACCCAGCATTAGAAAAAGGCGTGGTGTCATCAAGGTAAATCCACGATCAACAGGGCTTAACTCCTCTCGTAAAATCTCTAGAAGAGACGCTGCTAGGATGAAGAGTTTTCCAACCGTAGCTGGAATTTATGGCGGCAGTGTCAAACGTAAAAAGTCGAGCATCAACAGTAACAATATTGCTGCCAAAGGACCATTCAGTGCGCCTCGTGGTGGAAAAAGATACAATATCATCAAAGTAAACCCTCGATCGACAGGGGTTAATTCATCTCGTAGAATTTCTAGAAGAGATGCTGCGAGAATGAAAAGCTTTCCTACTGTTGCAGGGATTTACAGTGGCAATATCAAACGCAAAAAAACAAGGGGTTCAAATATTAAAGGACCATTCAGAGCGCCTAGTGGCAATAAAAAGTATGAGGTGATTACTGTGAGACCAAGATCCATTAAAAGTAATTCATCCCTCAAAATATCGAGACGAGATGGAATATTGGCCAGAAGTCTTCCAAGTATTGCCACGATACATGGCGGTAGCATCAAGATTAAAAAGAGCAACAGGAACAGGCGGTACATGGGCACTTCTTCTAGTGGAAAAATCAAATGGAGTAAAGGGAAAGGTTATCCAGATACACGTACCGTTGGTCTTGTTAAAAAAGGAAAAGATATCACAAAAAAGACCTCAAAAGTTCAAGCGGGTTTTATTGGTCATACAAAACTGAAGTTTAAGAAGAAAAAAGGAATGCACCCGAGTTATGTATTCAAAATGGGCAGCTTAAAAACAACTCATGATAAAAAAGAAGCTGCAAGAAAAAGGTGGAGGTGGATACATCATAAGCAAAAAAATATAGATCAACCAAAAGCGGTAAAAGAAAAGCTAAAAAAACCGAGGTATGACACCAAAGAAAGAAATATTTGGGTTACCGACAGAAGCAAAGCAAGTTCTGGAAAAAAGAAAGACAAGAAAAAAGAAGAAAAAATTAAGCAGGGAGAGCAAGAAGAAGAAAAACAAGATTAAATTTGCACCAATAAATAATAGTTAATATGAATTGGAATCAAATCGATAACGAAGAAATCATCAACACCATTATTGAAACATCAAAAGAAAAGCCTGTTTTGATTTTCAAACATAGCACACGGTGTTCTATCAGTTCAATGGCATTAAATAGATTGACCAGATCTTGGGATGAAGAAGAGATGGCAGTTATCAGTCCGTATTTTTTGGATTTGATATCATATAGAGGAATTTCTCACAAGATTGCAGAAGTTTTTAATATTCAGCACCAATCTCCGCAAATACTTTTGATAAAAGATGGCAAGAGCATATATGACACCTCACATATGAGCATCAGTTACAGTGATTTGAAATCACAACTTGCGTCAATCTAAACATTTTGATATAACTATCCGTTAGGTAAATAGCCGTGGAGTCTGATAGTTAGATGGCAGAAAGGATTATATTTTCTAGGCATAAAGTAGAAGGAAATATTAACCCCGTATTGGAAATAAACTAAATTGATTTTTATTATATTATACTAAAAATCACTATTTTTATATTTGTATAGAATTGTAAAGATGCATTTTTTAAAAAATACAGTACTTATTTTATTACTCTTCTCGTTTTCTTTTGCGACAAAAGCGCAAGAGAACAATGACTACGAATACAAATCTGAAATTATTTGGGGTATTAATAAGAATACCAACGGCGGATTAATTGGTGGCGTTTTTATAAAGTATGGCAAGCGTATCAAACCAAAACTTTATACCTCATACGGACTAGAGCTGTCTAACGTAAAACATCCCAAGGAACAAAGAATACCAACACTTACTGGCAGCTCCTATATTGATCAAAAGGTGAATTACCTCTATGCCATCAGGTTACAATATGGTATTGAAAAAATACTATTTAAAAAAGCACCACAGCAGGGCACTCAGGTAAATGCATTGGTGGCAGCTGGTCCTACCTTTGGGGTAGTGGCCCCATATTTCATCTCTGTAAATCAGGATAATGAAATATTGGGATCTGCGAAATTATTTCATGGCTTAGGTGATTCAAAAATAAAATTAGGAGCGAATATAAAGACTGCTGTGAATTTTGAGTTTGGGACATTTAAAAGAAATGTGACAGGTTTTGAGTTTGGGTTTATGTTAGAGGCTTTTTCTGATAGAATAATTATTCTAGATCCAAGGAAGGCAACCAATAAAAGCGTTTACACTTCGGCTTATATCTCTATCTTTTACGGAAGAAGAAAGTAATTTTTTCCCAGATTCAAACCTAACCCGCATTATTCATGCGATTAGCTTCGTGTAGCCGCAATCCCGTACTTATCGGGAGAAACACGCAGACAGTGTGCTATTTCAAAGGTTTTGCAACCTGCCAGCGAGGCAGGTGTAGCGGATGCATGAAGATAATTGCAAGACCCCCAAATTTGGACTATTTATTTTTTTTCCTATTGTACTGTTAAGTAGTATATTTCGCTGTTTTTCCATGGTATTTTAAAAATAAGGCGAATAACGCGGGTTTAAGTTCATTTTTTAGTGATGACAAGCCATACACCTATTTTATAAATTTGAACCCTATTCCTTTTTTAAAAACAGACCTAGGAGGTTTTTACACCTACGCTAATAGCTTCAGTGT
>CAYRIF010000212.1:0-6532 GCA_964424205.1 uncultured Roseivirgaceae bacterium
ACAACAGGCAAAGAATCATAGCCGATTTCGGCATAATTAATTTTTCTACCATCTATTTTGTAGTTTCTGATAGTTGGTTGCAGCTCTTCTCCTTCGAAATATTCATGCGCTTCTTTTTGTGACATTCTGAATTGCAAACAACTCGTAGTTAGTTGCCCGAAAATTGCAAAGAAGAGGAGTGTAAAAAGTAATCGTTTCACTATTTTTGATTTAAGGAAATGCAATGGTCGTATTTTGTTTTTCTAGATGAACGTTAAATATAGTGATAGGTTATAAAAAAAGCATCTACCCACTAATTAGTGAATAGATGCGCTCTTACCATTTACTTAAACTAAACAATTATCTTAAAAATAAAAGTTCTCTGTATTTTACCAAAGGCCAATCTTCATCGTCAACGAAAAGTTCTAATTTATCGACCGAGTATCTGATTTTATCAAAATATTTACCTTTTACATCCTTGTCATAGGCAATTGCTTTTTTGCTTAAATCACTTATTTTATTGATACGCTTTCTTTCTTCAATCATGTCCAGAGCACCCTCTCGCACATTGTCTATGTGTTCTGCTATCTTCTTGATGCTTTTAACCACGGACTTATTGTCAATTTTCAAACCTTTGAGTCCTGTTGCATTGTCAATCAATTTTCCTTGATAAGCTATCGCAGTTGGAAGTATATGGTTCAGTGCAAGATCACCCATTACCCTTGATTCAATTTGTACTTTCATAATGTAGTTCTCTAACATTATTTCCTTTCTTGCTTCAAGCTCAACTTTAGAAAGTATATTATGTTTAGAGAACAAAGCAACTGATTCTTTGCTAGTAAAAGCATCCAATGCTTTTGGCGTACTTTTGACGTTAGAAAGACCTCGTTTCTTGGCTTCTTTGACCCATTCATCAGAATAGCCATCTCCTTCGAACCTTATTTTTTTAGAGGCCTTGGTGTACTTTCTTAAAATATTAACAATCGCTATTTTTTTGTCCGTTCCTTTTTCGATTAGTGCATCCACTTCTTTGGCGAAATCTTGAAGTTGATTGGCTACAATTAAACTCAAAGTAGTCATTGGTTTGGCAGGATTTTCTGCGGAACCTACTGCCCTGAATTCAAATTTATTGCCTGTAAAAGCAAAAGGAGAAGTTCGGTTTCTGTCGGTATTATCCAGTATGATTTCAGGAATTTTATCAATTCCTAATTTCATATACATGTTATCCCCTTTTTCTAATTTTACGTTTCCACTTTTCTCAAATTCATTCAAAACGTTGGTAAGTTGCGCACCTATGAATATCGACATGATGGCGGGAGGAGCTTCATTGGCGCCTAACCGATGGTCATTTCCTGCAGATGCGATACTTGCTCTCAACAAATCGGCATGGTCATGCACTGCTTTGATGGTATTGATGAAAAAGGTTAGGAATTGCAAATTTTCTCTAGCACTACTGCTAGGTGCAAATAGGTTGACTCCTGTGTCAGTAATTAGTGACCAGTTATTGTGTTTTCCACTACCATTAAGACCTGCGAATGGTTTTTCGTGAAACAGAATGGCTAAGCCATGTCTTTCAGCTACCTTGTCCATCACAGCCATCAATAGTTGGTTATGATCTGTTGCTTTGTTTAGCTCTTCATAAAGCGGTGCCACTTCAAACTGGCTTGGGGCCACTTCATTATGTCTTGTGCTTACCGGAATTCCTAATTTGAAAGCCTCAATTTCAAAGTCTTTGATATAGTTTTGAACTCTGGTTGGAATAGATCCAAAATAGTGATCATCTAGCTGCTGACCTCTCGCTGGTATATGTCCGAATACTGTTCTGTCAGCCATTACCAAATCGGGACGTGCTGCGTACAAAGCTTTGTCCACGGCGAAATACTCTTGCTCGCAGCCTAAAGATGAAGAAATTTTGGAAACATTTCTATCAAAGTATTTACACACATATGTTGCTGCTTTGTCCACCGCTTCGATGGCTTTAAGCAATGGTGCTTTATTGTCAAGTGCTTCACCTGTATAACTAACAAATATCGTAGGAATACAAAGGGTATCATCCATTACAAAAATTGGAGAGCTTGGATCCCATGCGGTATACCCTCTAGCCTCAAACGTGCTTCTTATTCCACCATTTGGAAAAGACGAGGCATCAGGCTCTTGTTGCACTAAGGCACTTCCCTTAAATTTCTCAAGTTTAGAGGAAGCATCGAAAAAGGTATCGTGTTTTTCAGCAGTACCACCGGTGAGTGGTTGAAACCAGTGGGTATAATGCGTGATGCCTTTGTCTATAGCCCAATTTTTCACGGCAGAGGCTACCGCATTGGCAGTGACATCATCAATTTTTTTACCTTTTTTAATGGCAATTTGTACTTTCTTATATATATCTGGCGAAAGGTGCTGTTTCATTTGCTCTGTGCCAAATGAGTTTACACCAAAAAAATTAGATACTTTTTTCGAAGGTGCTTTGACTTTAGGATGTTTCCTTGCTTGGACTGCATCCAGTGCTTTAAATCTTAAATATGCCATTCTCTTTTTTTTGTATTTATAGTGTTTCAGAATAAGAATATCCTCAAAATTAATAAAATACTGTAGAAATAACAATTTTGGGTAAAAAATGATTGACTATTTTAATAATGACGTAATTTTATCAAAATTACACATACAATATGGCAGGATGTATATAAATATTGTTTTTATATGACTTGACCCGAATATTTTGTTCTTTCTGATATCACACAAATCAGTTATTTATTATTTAGCTTTGTGACTCTTAAAAATTTGTATGTTAGAAAGGTTTATTGCATTCGGAATGTATGCCATTTTTTGGTTAACTATATTTGTAATGGGGACAATATTATTTCTGTCCTACAATTACCAATTTTCAAGTGCGCTTTCTTTCCTTGATATATTTCTTGTCTTTTGGCATGGCATGAAAATGAATTTTTCGGTGACGGGCTACTTTCTGGGCATTCCAACTTTGCTGCTTAGTATTACGAGTTGCATCAGGGGAAAATTTTTGAGCTACTTTATCAATGTGTATACAATCATCCTTTTGTTTATTGTCACCCTTATTATTGTTGGTGATGTAGAGTTGTATAGAAATTGGGGTTTTAGAATGGATGCCTCACCATTACTATATCTTGCACATCCAAAAGAAGCAATGGCAAGTACTCCGCTGTTACTCTTATCAGTATTAGTATTTGTGTGGCTACTGTTTTTCGGAGTATGTATGTATGCCTATTATAAATGGGTTGCTAAATGGTTTAAAAATCTACCCAAAGGTAATTGGAAAACGGCACTTGTATTTTTACTGGTCACTGGCTCCTTGTTGTTGCCCATCCGTGGTTCGCTAGGGCACTCCAATATGAATGCAGGGTTTGTCTATTTTCATAAAACTAATGTGTTTGCCAATCACGCCGCTATTAATGTGGTTTGGAATGTGGGTGACGCACTAACTTCTGGGAATGTCTACCCTGATAATTTCTATGATGATGGTAAAACGAAACAATTGTTTTCGAAGCTGAACAAAGATATAGGAGGCGCTAAAAATATTTTGAATACTAAACGGCCGAATGTTATTATAATCATTATTGAAAGCTTTACGGCTAAAATAATAGCACCATTGGGTGGGCTTGTGGGAATAACACCAAATTTTAACAAATTAGCAAAAGAGGGAATCCTTTTTTCTCATATATATTCTAGCGGTTATAGAACTGACCAAGGAATTGTTGCTGTATTAAGCGGCTACCCTGCACAGCCTGAGAGCTCTATCATCAAGTACCCAAAAAAATCTCAAAGCCTACCATATATGCCCAAGGTATTTGAGAAGGCAGGCTATCATACAGCATTTGTGATGGGCGGGGATATAGATTATGCTAATTTCCGTTCGTACATCATGAATGCAGGATTTGATAAAACCATCAGCGAAGAAGATTTCGTTAATCCTAAATTTATAACAGACTGGGGTGTTCATGATCAGGAAATGTTAGCAAGAGTTATTGCCGAAATTGATACTTTGAAAAAACCATTTTTTCTGTCAACGATGACATTAAGTAGTCATGAACCCTTCAAGGTGCCCATGCAAACAGTCATCAAAGGAAAAGATGAGGAAAGTAAATTTTTAAATGCAGCGTACTATGCCGACCAATCGATTGGCGCGTTTATAGAAAAAGCGAAAAGTAAACCTTGGTGGGATAATACACTAGTGGTGATGGTGGCAGATCATGGCAGCAGGCATCCGAATAATGACCCAAGTTACACACCAGAAAAATTCAGAATTCCAATATTGATGATAGGTGGTGCGTTGAACAAAAAGGATACCGTTATTGACAAGTTTGGAAATCAACGAGATGTTGTGGCTACTGTTTTGAAACAACTGGGATGGCCAACCGAAGATTTTGAATTCAGTAAAGACCTACTTTCGGATAACTCAAAATCATTTGCCTTTTACAGTTTTAACAATGGGTATGGTTTTTTGACAGATAGTACTAAAATTGTCTATGATCTTTCTGCTAATAAATACATTAGTGAGATGGGAAAGGACAGTGATAAAGAAATCGCCAAAGCCTATTTGCAGCAATTGTTTTGGGATTATAATGGGAGGTGATAATGAACTCAAACCTAACAGGTTTTCTTCGTACACCGAGGCTTTAGTGTAGGTGTAAACCTGTTAGTTTTTTATGACCGCCTCAATTCTAATTGTGAGGTGCAAAGCCAATATTACTCAATTCACTCATATTCATTGAGATTACATTCACCTCCAATGTGATTGGTATGAGGGGTTTGTTCAGAGAATCTCTTTTTAGATTAGCGATGGTATTCACAACATCCATTCCTTTAATTACTTTCCCAAAAATCGTATAATCACCATCTAATCGGTGTAATCCTTCTTTGCTTTGCACAATGTAAAACTGGCATGTTGCAGATAATTTCTCAGGGTTATCATCTCTACCTGCACCAAAGGCGCCATATTCATGTAGAAACGCTTCATTAAACTCAGGCTTTAATAAATATTCGGGGTCAGTGAATCCTGCAGGTGTGTCAGGACAGCCGCCTTGGATTACAAAATCAGGAATTACTCTATTGAATGTCAGAGAATCCCAATAACCACTATTTGCCAATGCAATGAAACTTGCTTTGTGATTGGGTGTTTCGTCGTATAGCCATACTAGAATTTCTCCTTTGGGTGTTTTTATTTGTCCTATGTTGTATGTTTTTTGTGTGGTGCAGGAGGTTAATAAAATTCCAAGATACACGATGATGTTTGCTTTCATTTGGTGATTAGTTTCCCTTCAAATCACTAAACAATCCATTGATTTCCAAATCTACTTTTTCAACAATATGCGAGAAGTCTTCTACATTTTTTACAAAATCCATATTATTGACGTCGATGGTAAGTATGGAGCCTAGTTCATAATTACCAATCCAGTCTTCATAATGTTCATTCAGCTGCTTGAGATAATCCAGTCTGATGGCATTTTCATACCCTCTTCCTCTTTGTTGAATCCGTTCTACAAGTTTTGGAATGTCAGATTTAAGATAAATCAGCAAATCTGGCGGTTGTACTACTTTTATCATTGACTCGAAAATGCCAAGGTAATTTTGATAATCCCGATGGTTTATTTTGCCGATGAGGTTTAAGTTTCGTGCAAAAATATACGCATCTTCGTAAATGGTTCTATCTTGAATGACGGTCTTTTTACTATCATTGATATTCTTAACTTGGTTAAATCGGCTGTTCAGGAAGTAAATTTGCAAGTGAAATGCCCACCTTTCCATGTCTCCATAGAAGTCTTCCAAATAAGGATTATCCTCAACCGATTCTAATTGGAGATCCCAATGATAGTGTTTGGAAAGCATTTTGGTAAGTGTGGTTTTTCCAGAGCCAATATTTCCGGCAATTGCAATGTGCATAGTTGTTTATTAATTAGAAATTTGCCCTCAAAGCTAAATAAAAATTCCTTCCTGACGCACTAATTCCCGAGGAATATGGCCGGTAATGTTTGTCCAAAATATTTTCAACACCACCATTGATTTGTAGTAGGTTGCTGAGCTGGTATGCCGCTTTTATATTTAAGGTAAACCAAGCCAATGACCCATCGGTAGTATATAGATGGGTTTTGTTTTTTTCGGCAGGAGCAAGGTCTTTAAACCTCCTTTTACCATTGTATTTTACAAAAAGACTGGTCTTAATTTTTTTATGATTGTAAACAAAGGCACTCTGACCAAAAAGGGGAGTGGTATGGCGTAATGGTTCATGATTAATCTTATCCTCTCCGTTGGTTAGGGTAACTGCCGAAGAGAATGACAGGCTGTTTGTCAACTCAGCCAGTAAGTTGATACTGCCGCCATATACTTGTGCCCTGCCAGTATTGGTTAGTGCCAGTACTTTTCTTTTGGTACCATCAAAAGTAATAGTATCCTGACCGTTAAATGTAAAGTCTGAACGTACCATGGCATTTCTCAAAAATGAATTGAATAGGGTGAATGACAGTTTTATTTTTTTATTGAAAATTTTATGGATGGATATTTCCATGTTATACGATACTTCTGGTTT
>CAYRIF010000213.1:0-6514 GCA_964424205.1 uncultured Roseivirgaceae bacterium
AGACGAAGAAGGAAAATAAATTCTCCATGTTACGTGGAAAAAAAATTATTTTAGGGATAACTGGTAGCATTGCTGCGTATAAGTCGGCAATGCTAACTAGATTACTCAAAAAAGAAGGAGCAGAAGTTAAAGTCATCATGACGGAATCGGCTGCAACTTTCATCACACCCCTTACCCTTTCCACCCTTTCTAAAGAACCCGTTCTCATCAATTTTGTCAAGAATAAGTCAGGTGAATGGAATAACCATGTCGATTTAGGCATGTGGGCAGATTTTATGCTTATTGCTCCTGCTAGCGCCAATACCTTGTCTAAAATGGCAAGCGGTGCGTGTGATAATTTATTATTGGCTACTTACTTATCTGCTAAATGCCCCATTTTTGTAGCACCTGCCATGGATTTAGACATGTTTAAACATCGAACGACGATTGGTAACTTAAAGAAACTAGAAAGCTTTGGAAATGTAATTATTGATGCAGCGGATGGTGAATTGGCCAGTGGATTGTCTGGCAAAGGAAGAATGGCGGAGCCTGAAAGCATTGTAAATGAGCTGGAAAAACATTTCTCTAAAAATCAACCGCTGAATAAAAAAAAAATACTAATCACCGCAGGACCAACCCATGAAAAAATTGACCCTGTAAGGTTCATTGGTAACCGATCTTCAGGAAAAATGGGTTACGCTTTGGCGGAAAGGGCAGCGGAACTTGGTGGCATGGTTACACTGGTTAGTGGCCCTTCTGCACTGCAGGTTTTTCACAAAAATATCTCCTTAATAAAGGTAGAGTCTGCTGACGAAATGTATGAGGCAAGTATGAAAGCTTATCCCAGTACAGACATTGCTATTCTTGCTGCAGCTGTCGCGGATTATACACCTCAAGAAAAATTTGACCAGAAAATAAAGAAAAAATCTGCTACATTAAGTTTAAATTTGATTAGAACAAAAGACATTGCGGCATCGCTAGGGGCAATAAAAAAACCAACTCAAATTAATGTAGGATTTGCCTTAGAAACTCAAAATGAAGTAGAGAACGCGTTGAAAAAGATTAAATCTAAGAATTTTGATTTGATTGTTTTGAATTCTCTGCAAGATAAAGGGGCGGGTTTTGGACATGATACCAATAAAATCACTATTATTGGAAGTGATAATAAAACCCAAAAGTTTGAGTTAAAGAATAAACAAAAAGTTGCGGAAGACATTCTTCATGCTATTATAGCCAAAATTGATGCGTAAAATTTTAATACTGATATTGTTTTTATCTTCACTAACTAGTAAGGCGCAGGAGTTGAATTGCAAAGTACAGGTAAAATTTGGTCCAAAAGCCGAAGGTACAGATCAGGGAATTTTGCAAGATATGGAGACTTCATTTGAGCAGTTTATGAATGAAAGACGGTGGACGAATGATAATTTTGAAATTGGGGAAAGGATTGATTGTAACTTGATTGTAACGATAGATAAGGTTATTTCTGCAAGTAACTTTACAGCAACAGTGCAGATACAATCAGCACGACCTATTTATAATACAAACTACTCTTCCATTCTTTTGAACTTATCGAAAAGTTATTCGGATAGAAATTGGGATATAAATTATACCCAATCCCAGTCATTGGATTTCAATGAAAATAGTATCCAGAATAACCTCACGGCAATGCTTGCTTTTTATGCTTATACTATCATTGGCATGGATTATGATTCATATAGTCAACTGGGAGGGACAATGTATTTTGAAAAAGCAAAGAAAATAGCATTGGGTGCCACACAAACATTTTCTAATGACAATGGTTGGAAACAGCAAATCTCACCTCCTAGAAATAGATTTTGGTTGGCTGATGATATGAATAACAAACAATTGGAGACAGTGAGAATAGCTACTTACAATTATCATCGTCTAGGACTTGATGTGTTTGATGCCCAACCAAATGAGGCGAGAGCTGCTATTCTGGGCGCTATAAAGGATGTCCAAAAAGCTTATAAAATCAAGGCAAGTTCCTATATTGTTACTTTATTTATGTATGCTAAAACGGATGAATTAATTAATATATTTTCAAAGGCAGCGCCGGCGACTAAGAAGGAAGCTTATAATATTTTGGTTGATATTCTTCCCACAAAAACGGAACAGTTCAAGAAGATTCTGACGAATTAAAGTCCACAATTCATCCATTACAATATCATAATTATTGCTATTTTTGAACAATAACTAATTACCTAATCTTTCTGAATGCTCGTACACCTTTCTATAAAGAATTATGCCCTAATCCAATCATTGGAAATTGATCCTTCTAATAAGCTCAATATTATCACTGGTGAAACAGGAGCAGGGAAGTCGATTATGTTGGGAGCTGTAGGGTTGTTATTAGGTAAGCGCGCCGATACGAAGGCATTGTTGACCGATACCGAAAAATGTATTATTGAGGGGACTTTCAACATTTCGGATTATAATCTCAAACATCTCTTTGTTGAAAAAGAATTAGACTACGAAAAAGAGACTATTATTAGAAGGGAAATTACGCCTTCGGGAAAATCTAGGGCTTTTGTTAATGATACACCGGTTACACTCGACATTTTAAAAATTATTACGAACCAATTGATTGACGTTCATTCCCAGCATGATCAACTATTGTTGGGAACAGGGAAATTTCAACTTAATTTGATTGACTTATTTGCTGGACATAAAAGTTTAATCGAAAGTTATCAAACGGCGTTTCAATTATTCTCTAGTTCAAAAAAACAGTATGCGGCATTGGTATCTGAAGCTGCGGAAATTAGTAAAGAGAAGGATTATAATAATTTTTTATTGGAAGAGTTGGATAAGGTAGACCTACTTGCAGGCGAGCAAAGCACATTGGAGGAAGCACTGAAGGTGTTGGAAAGTGCCGAAGAGATTAAGACAAAACTGTTTGAGGCGAGTACTATTTTGGATAGTGAAGCGCAATCAGTGAGTTTGCAACTGGACGCCGTCAATGCTTTGCTGAATCAGTTGGTGAGAATTTCACCCGTTTATGAAGCCTTGCAAGAGCGTCTGAACAGTTGCTTAATAGAATTGAAAGATATTAACGACGAAATCAATACAGCGCAAGACCAAATTACTCATGATCCTGAAAAAGCCATTGTATATCAAGAAAAACTAAGTGGTATTTATAATCTCCAGCAAAAACATCAGGTTACTTCCGTAGAGGAATTAATTGTGATTAAGGATGAATTAAGTGAAAAAGTGTTGAGAGCTGCTAACCTTGATGATGAAATTAAGAAAGCAGAAAAAGATAAAAATCAGGCAGAAGAAGCAATGATGAAGCATGCTATTGTTTTATCTAAAAGTAGAGAAAAGGTTTTTAAACCGGTTACAGGGGCAATAGAAAAGCTATTAAAATCTTTGGGAATGCCCAATGCAGTGCTGCAAGTATCTTCTGAAAGGGTAGAGGCCGGAAGGCAAGGTATTGACGTTGTTAATTTGCTTTTTAGTGCAAACAAAGGGGTCGCACCGCAACCATTAAAAAATGTAGCCTCGGGAGGAGAATTTGCTAGATTGATGTTTTGTATTAAGTATATTTTGGCAGATAAAACGGCGCTCCCAACAATTATATTTGACGAAATTGACACTGGTATATCTGGTGAAATAGCCATTAAAATGGCAGTAATGATGCAAAGCATGGCGCAGAATCATCAAGTAATTTCCATTAGCCATTTGCCACAGTTTGCGGCAAAGGGTGATGCACATTTCTATGTGTATAAAGATGATATTGCTGAAAAAACAATTAGTAAAATTAAGGTTTTGGCGGATGAAGAACGTATATTGGAGATAGCTAAAATGATAGGCGGTGATAACCCTACAGATTCGGCTTTTGAAAATGCTCGGGAATTAATGGGCATTGGCTAATAAATTTCTATTTTTGCGGAGAATTAAAAAATTTAAGAAACACCAACATGGCATATAATTTATTAAAAGGGAAAAGAGGAATTATTTTTGGCGCATTGGATGAAAATTCAATTGCCTGGAAGGTTGCTGAAGTGGCACATAAAGAGGGTGCAATTTTTACATTAACTAATGCCCCGATTGCTATGCGCATGGGAAAAATACAGGAACTGGGAGAGGCATGTAATGCTGAAATAATTCCTGCGGATGCAACTTCTATCGAGGATCTTGAGAATTTATTGACCAAATCTACTGAAATATTGGGCGGTAAGATTGATTTTATTTTGCACTCCATTGGCATGAGCCCTAATGTGCGAAAGAAAAAAGACTATGGTCATTTGAATTATGAATGGTTTCACAAAACGTTGGATATTTCTGCCATGTCTTTCCATAAAGTGATGCAATCTGCTGAAAAACTGGAGGTGATGAATGAATGGGGCTCTATTGTTGCACTGTCCTATATTGCGGCACAACGGACATATCCTGACTATGCTGACATGGCACAAGCCAAAGCAATGTTAGAATCTATTGCTAGAAGTTACGGCTATCGTTTTGGGAATTTAAAAAATGTTAGGGTTAATACAATTTCGCAATCGCCTACAATGACAAGAGCTGGTACTGGAGTAGGAGGGTTTGACGCCTTCTTAGATTTTGCTAATAAAATGTCTGCACTCGGTAATGCTTCTGCGTTAGATTGTGCTAACTATGTGGTAATGATGTTCTCTGATTTCACCAAGATGGTCACCATGCAAAATTTAATGCACGATGGTGGTTTTTCTTCGTCAGGGATGACTGATACGATGATTGAGGATTTAACTAAGGGCAAATAGTATTAAAGAGGCTTTCCAAAAGTTTTAAACTTTTGGAAAGCCATATTCAAATTAAAGACTACTCTACTTCCTCATAGCAAAATACTTTTACTGGGACATTTGGCCCTGGATATGTCAAGCAAGTTGTATTGTCGGTACTATCAGTGTAGGATAGGAATACGCCAACATTGTACGTTTTCCCCTCTTCAGGAGCTACTGACCACGCTCCCTCCAAGGCTACAGGTTGTAATAATAACGCCAGCGAGTCTGAATTTATGTCATCTCCTCTGTTAATTCTAAACCAAAGATTATCCCAAACGCCTGTTCCACAGGCTACTTTTTCTGCGGTTACTTTCAGAATGCATGTCTCACTTTCTGCGAAAAGGTAATTTCCTGTCCCACAACTTCCATCATCTCCACTATACCCATTTGCAATATTGATAATGAAATCGTCGGGTAAGGTCTCTCCATACCCATCTAACAATATGTTCAAATCAACTTTTAGGGTATCTATAATAAAGGTTTCACAAGTATCGTTGTTTGCATCATGTTTGATAGCAATATTAAAAACAACGGAAGAACTATCTGCATAATTTACACTGTCTGTATCATCAGTATTATTTGCAACGGTATTACCATCCCAGACAATATCAAATGTATGTGGTTTACAGCCCCCGGAATACCCTACAATAATATACAGCAAATTGTCTTTGACATAGAAACTATCTATGTCAAAAGTATCGCCATAACTATTGTTTATAGAGGAATCAGCTTCGCTCAAATTTTCATACATGGCTAAATCACTGATAAGATTTAGTTTGTGATCTGTTTTAATTTTATCGATTGTATCAACGGTTTCGTCTTTGCAAGAAATCAGAGCTAGCGCTAATACTAGCAGGATGGCGATAATGTTTAAATTTATTTTTTTCATCTTATTTTTTAATATGCTGAAATGATTTTATTTACGTTCACAGCCAAGACGAAGGAAAGATTAAAAAGGTTGGTAGGGGGTAAAAAAAATAGTCCAAGTACTCATAATATAACTTATGAGTACTTGGACTAGTGATTGTAGTCAAAAACTTGTCTGTTATTCAGCTACTCCTCATTGGGAGACATTATTTTATACACAATACCTGCCAATACTGCACCAACAATAGGAGCTACCCAAAATAGCCACAACTGGCCTATTGCCCAACTGCCATCTGCAAACAATGCTTGACTCGTACTTCTCGCGGGGTTTACTGAAGTATTCGTGACAGGAATACTTATCAAATGGATAAGGGTAAGCCCGAGCCCAATGGCTATTCCTGCAAAACCTTTTGGTGCTTTCACATGTGTAGCACCTAAAATAATAATTAAGAAGAAGAAGGTCATTACTACTTCTGTAATTAGTGCTGACTGCATACTGTAGCCACCTGGTGAATGTTCCCCGAATCCATTGGCAGCGAATCCGCCCACTTCAAAATCTGCTTTACCTGTAGCGATCAAGTATAAAACGCCAGCTCCTGCAATGCCACCTAGTACCTGCGAAATAATATAGGGCACTAAATCCTTTGCATCAAAACGTCCACCTACCCAAAGACCTACAGATACTGCAGGGTTAAAATGTGCACCTGAAATGTGCCCAACAGCGTAAGCCATTGTTAGCACGGTTAATCCAAATGCCAACGCAACACCGGCAAATCCAATACCCAATTCGGGATAGGCCGCTGCCAATACTGCACTCCCACACCCTCCTAATACCAACCAAAATGTTCCAATAAATTCTGCAATTAATTTTTTCATAATTCTTTTAGTTA
>CAYRIF010000214.1:0-6428 GCA_964424205.1 uncultured Roseivirgaceae bacterium
TCAAACTTGTCACTACAGGATGATATAAATATAACTAAAGAAATGATAATTGGTAGGTGTTTTTTCATAGTTTTTTATTTAGCAACCTGAGTTTTAGCAAAATGGGAAATCATTGACTTCATCTGTTTACAATTTAAACCCTAAGCCTACACCCAAAGACCAATAGGTTTGCCCCTTGTTTATCCAAGAATATTTTCCTAAAAGTGAAGTAGTCCAATATTCATTGATACTGTATTGGTAACTCATTGTTGGGAGCAAACCAAATCCTTTATTTTTCTCTATGTCATATTCAAAATGCCAGTCATTGGTATCCCTAAAATCTATAACATCCTCGAGAACCACTTCATTATAATAAATTCCTTTAGGAACTGAATTGGCTTCCCACTGATAGCTGATGCCAATCCCAGCATTTAGTTGATGTTTGTCCTTTTTGAGCAAAGAAAACTCGCCGCCTACAACTACCTGTGTCGCCTGATATTGCCTATATTCATTCAAATAATTATCGCTTGGATCTGCTGGTATGTGGGTATTATTTAGTTTGTTTAATTGAAGGGTTAGGTAATTATTACCAATCGCCGACTTAGTGGTAATAGATTGAATCCTTCCCATCTTCTTGTTCCCAGAGAACTTGGCAATTCCTGTTTCATAAAATATATGATTCGTTGCCTTTTTATCATCCGCACTTCTTTTAATAGATAAAACGGGGCCTATCGATAAGTCATCCAGAAAAAAACTAGGGGTACTTCTTGCTCGGATGATATATCCAATACCGAAACTTTTATTTATATAAAAGGTATATTGTAAAGCTAGATACGCATTTAGTTTTATTGACTGGTAATTGCCAACTTCAAAGCCTGCTATTCCTGTTTCCCAATCTTTTCGCAAAGTACTAAATACCCTATCAAATTCTTCACCAGTCGCTGTTATAATATAACTGTAGGCACTACTGCTAGGGCTATCAAATATTTTCATAGAGCGGATCCCAATTCCTGTATATAGTTGCAAACTATTTCTTTTCAGAAATGGCAGTCTCCATTGTACACTAGCATCTAGATACGAAATGCTCATTATTTTTGAAAGGTCTTCACCCAGAGGAAAAGAAGGAAAAGGATGTCTTTGTGTTTGTGCTGCGGATAAGAATGAAGCACTAATTGACAGAGAAACATTCTTTTTAAGAGGCAAAATAGCGTCAAATTGCTGATAATTAATCAGCCCTTTGCTGTATAAATCTCTGTAATTTGAAACATAGGTATGTTTATTGGCAAGCCCAATATTAAATTCACTAGGATATTTTTGAGCATAGCTAACGATAGTCTGAAATAAATAGATAATTAGGAGTATATTTTTCATGAATTTTGTACTTAACAATGGAAAACCTAATCAAGCTTAATAGCGACTGCATTATATGCAGCAAACACACCATACCCACCTTCAATGTTAGTATAAATTGAACTAGGTTCAGCAAAAATACTTTCGTTAGCGGCAAATTGTGCGGCTTTTGTTTTATGAAATTTGTAATAGTGCTCATCTACATTACATAACAAAAGTATATTGTAGTAACTGTTATTCGATACGGAAGCATAGTAAAAGTTGGTATTAAATATGGCGCCGTCTGCATTTTCATCAGTAAACATTTCATCAAGAAGATAGTTTGTTCCTAAGCTCCACTGATTATCATCCCATTCAAACCGCAGATGGAACAAGGAATACCAATTATTTTCATCTGGAATATCTCTCCAGGTGACAAAAAGTTTGTCACCAATCCTTTTGCTGCTTATGCTGCTAGCATCTATCTTGTTTATAGGCACGGTACATGTTGACTTTGCCACTAGCCCATTATGGGTTTTAATATCCAGGTAATAGGTAACCCCTGGCTGAATGGGAAAACTATCAGCAGCTATTGTATAATCTTTAAACTCATGAAATGTAAGTATCACTGTACTATCGCCATTTGAGAGCTTGACAGTAGCATCAGGTATTGGATTTGAACTACTTTTTTCGAAGGGTACATAACCAACCGTAGGTTGCGCATATTTTAGACGAACCACTATTTCATCATCCTGCGGACTGATAAAACTTTCTACAACTAGTTTATCTTCAATTGCTAAATTGACATCCGTTTCCTTTAAAAAGATATCCTCACAAGAAGAAAACAGAACTAAAATCGATAGGATTACTATAATCTTTTGCATCAGTCTAGAATGTTAAGTTATAAGAAACAGACGGTAATATTGGGAATAATCCGACATATGATAGTTTATAGTCATAGCCTCCTTTAGCAGGTTTTTGACTGGTTGTGTAAAAGAAAGGATTTACCCTGCTATACGCATTGTAAATACTTATTTCCCAGGTTCGTTCTCTATTCTTTTTCTTTTTTTTATGAAATTGGATGCTGAGGTCGAGACGATGATAGGGTGCTGCTCTAAAATCATTACGATTGCCAAACCCTTGAAAAGAGGAGCCTGTTGAAAAACTATTGCTATTCAATACGTGACCGTTAAGGTTGAAATCATGGGTGGGTAATGTTAGGGCATTACCTGTTCCATATACCCATGTTGCTGATGCGGTAGTTTTTGGGTTGAGTTCATAAATTGCAACAAGTGAAACATCATGTCTTCTGTCATACCTGGCAAAGAACTTTTTGCCAGCATTGATTTTATCAAATTGATGTTGTGTCCAAGAAAGTGTATAGCCCACCCAGCCTGATAAACGACCAGTTTTCCTTTGTAATAATAACTCCATTCCGTATGACCATCCTTGACCTATCACTACATTATCCTGCCAGTCAATTGTTTCAATCCCTTCTGGGTCGTCATTCAAAACCAAAAAACTTGCTCCATCTTTATAGGCGACAATATTGCTCATTTTTTTATAGAAACCCTCAAGTGTAAAAGCAATATTGCTATTAGTAAAATCTTTTACCAAGCCTACAGCAGCTTGCCAAGAGCGTTTCGGGGCGATTTTAGGAGTAGCTGGCACCCAAAGGTCTGTAGGCAAACCAATGCCAGAGTTTGAAAGTAAATGTATATACTGATTCATTTTAGCAAATGAAGCCTTAGCAGCCCAGTTTTTTTCCATGGTAAAGGCAATTGAAATTCTAGGCTCAATATTTCCGTAATATCTATTGTCCACATAAAATGAACCATACCTTAATCCCGCATTTACTCTAATGTTGTGGGCTGGTTTTAAGAGTGCCTCTATGTAGGCGCCACTTTCAATAGCATCCGTTATATTTTTTTTAATATTCACACTATCAATAAGTGTATTTTTGAATACTGTTGCACTGGGCTTAAATCGATGTGCGGTAAGCAACAACCCCAGTTTGAAAGAATATTTTGGGGTGTAAAAAAATCTAAATCAGCTTTTAAAGAAAAGTCTCTTATGGCTGAAGAATATTCCAATTCAAATCGGTCATTCTTAAATTTTGATTTGTCAAACACCTTAAACTTATAGTTGGTAAATAGGAGTGAAGAATTCAAAAATAGCTTTGGATTAAATAAATGATTCCATCGAAGTGTTGTGGTGGAATTTCCCCATTGAAAACCCGTTTTATTGGTTTCTTGGCTATCAATAAACTTGAACTTAAACGCATCTTTCCCGAAATAGCTACTTAGATAAATACGATTCTTATCAGTAACGATTGTGTTAATTTTAGCGTTGAAGTCATAAAAATAGATACTATTTCGTTCATCTTTTGGAATTAACGGATACGTTAATATATCAAAATAGGACCTACGACCAGACAGCATAAATGATGATTTTCCTTTTTTTACTGGTCCTTCTATTGTTAATCTGCTTGCTAATAATCCGACGCCGAATTCTCCGTGTGTCTCATTCATATTACCCTCTTTCATTTGCATTTCAACGACAGAGGATAATCGTCCGCCATATCTTGCCGGAAAGCCGCCCTTGGTCAACGCTATACTTTTAAGGGCATCACCGTTAAACGTTGAAAAAAAACCAAATAAGTGAAAAGCATTATAAACGACAGCATCATCTAATATCAACAAATTTTGATCAGCGCCTCCACCCCTAACATAGAGACCTGCATTACCTTCTCTTGCACTTTGTACGCCCGGCATAAGCTGCAAGGTCTTTAGCGGATCTTTGATGGACATTAAAGCAGGCATTTTTTTTATTTGCTTTAGAGGAATGGATACAACACTCATTCTTTCTGTCTCGCTAGATTTTTCGGGTTTTGCTTCAATAACTACTTCTTGTAGGTTAAATTTGCTAACAACTAATTCGATATCTAACCTGATGTCTTCTTTTAATACTAATTTGATATTATGTCGCTGATACCCTACAAAAGAAAATGATAATTCGACTGTATCTTGCTTTGGCAATGAAAGCGAATAAAATCCATATGCATTAGTGCTGGTTCCTAAGTTTTTAGCAGCAATATAAACATTTACTCCGGGTAGAGATTCTTGCGACCCCTCCTCTTTTACATAGCCATTGATTGTTGCTTTTTGCTGCGCAAAGCTTTGACAACATGCTACGAAGATAAAAATGAATAATAAATATAGATATTTTTTTGTATTCACATTTGAGCGGTGTAGTTATTTTATTGCTGTAATTTCGACAAAATCTTCGTCGTTCATGTTTTTGCGGAGTGATAATTCACTATCATTCAATGTTAATATATCCCAAACATTTCTATCCATAATAAAAAATCCTTCCTTACTCTCAAAGTCAACTGTTGCCGGATCATCACTATCGAAATCTAACAAGATTCTGTCACCGTCGATGCTATAGAAGTACTTGTAACTTTTATCATTTAGCTGTAACGTCATACGACAACCAGGGGAGTGATTATCTTTCTTCTTGCATTTTTCAAAATCAAGGATAAAGTTATCATTGGTATAAGTCGAGTCGGCAGTGTTTTTCCCATAAAATGTAAGGGATGCAATTTTCCACTTGCCTTCAATTTTTTTGAGAGATTTCACTTCATCACTACAAGAGGCACTGCATATTATGAGTGTTACGAGCATTAATTGTGTTAGTGTTTTCATTGTCATATTTATTACTATTATAAAAGGGTTGGCACACATGTGCCAACCTGCATTGAATAAGGTTAATTTCCAATTTTGGCAAAAAACTTTTGAGGAGATACATCCCAACAGTCTGAACCTCCAATATTTGAAGG
Source organism: uncultured Roseivirgaceae bacterium (assembly GCA_964424205.1). Lineage (GTDB taxonomy): Bacteria > Bacteroidota > Bacteroidia > Cytophagales > Cyclobacteriaceae > CAYRIF01. The sequence continues at coordinate 5,150 of CAYRIF010000214.1, forward strand.
TGGGTTAGCACACCTGTTAACAAGCATCTTGCCCATGTGTTCATCTTTTGGATTTATTTTAAATTTATATTCCAATGTTATTTTCCCAACTTTAGGGATGCCAAATTCCCCACCAATTTTTATTTCCTCTAGTTTAACTCCCGCCTCAAAGTCATCTTCTACGAAATCCATCATGATAGTTTCTCCCCAAAGAGACTCATCCCAGTAAACTAAAGAAGGGTTACCCCCTTGACTTGGTGGCACAGACCACCATTTATTTTTGATATCCTTTCTCTTGTTTGGCTCAAGATCATCAATAAATCTTACCTCTGTTAATTTTGAAAAATCATCTTTGTTGGGTATTAGAACTCTTACGTCAATTTCAGGCGCTCCAGCAGGCCATCCTTCATACTTGTTCAATCCTTTTTTTGTGAAGTACATCCCTGTCAAATAAAGCCAAGTTTTATCCTTAAAGCAAGTTGGGGTACTGCCAGAACCACCGCCACTCCCCCCACAATTATTGATATATTTTTTGATATAATAATCATGCTGATCTGTAGAGAAGTAAGGAGTCATTTCGTTAATATGAGAAGAACATGGGATAGACAACATATTATCAGGTAAACCATTTTCTTTTGCCACCGGCACTAGTCTTTCATTTTGACTGATTACCACTACAGGAAAATCAGGGGCATTAATAGCATCTAGCATGTGAAGATTTCCGTCACTATCATAGGCCCTTACCTGCATGGTAGTTGCCTCATCATAGTCTGCATCCATAATTGCGACGAGCGGTGTGAAATGATCAGGATCCCACTTTTCTATATTGACCGGCACGGCGATTTGTAGTAAAGGCATATCCGCAGCTATTTTATTTAGTCTTTTGATAGTTCGCTCAAAAGACGTGCCATTTATTGCAAATTGCTCTCTAAAAGCGCTACCGTTCCGTTGTTTTTCAGCAAATTTGCGATATAAGATGTCATAATCCCCATCAAATTTTTTCAAAGCTTCTTCTTTAATGGCATGGCGCATGGAAGGTTCCTTCATACTTTTTGCAACCAACCGCGCGAAATACTCTAATGACATATGTGCTTTTTCAATGGGTTGGGTTTGCGGCTGCTTGCTAATTTCAACATCATCTTCACAAGAGAAAAGAAACCCAAACGAGGTCATTAGTAATAAAGCAATTATAGACCTTAATTTAGTCAAGTCATTGAATGAATTTTTCATAATATTTATGTATTTTTAAAGGTTAATTAAATTTAACTACCCTGCCCTTCTTTGTTGTTGTAGATAAATT
>CAYRIF010000215.1:0-6421 GCA_964424205.1 uncultured Roseivirgaceae bacterium
CGCTTTGTCTACTCGTAGCTGACGCACTTGGGACTTTTTCAGCAGACCCTAGTTAGTTTCCAAATATACTGTAACAGTATGGCATTATCAAGAAATTATTTGTTGCCCCAATTAAACCTTCCAATAAAAAAAGGAGCGAGTGCTCCTTTCCTTATTCCAAAACTATTCTCATCCAGAAAAAATCAGTGTGGAAATAACAAATTATTAAATACTATCCACCTCAATATTATTCATGAACTTTGCGACTTTCCTAGCTTTCATGCTTCCTAAGAGTTCCAAAAAGAAGTTGCCGTCTTCGCCTTCCCCATACATCACCAAATCCTTTACAATTCCGTTTCGTTCTTTGACCATCACATAAAAATTACCGTCGGCATTTCTAATCGTCATCAAATCTTCAAAATCCTCCGCCTGAATAGATTTTCTAAAGCGCCTCATTGCAAGTTTATCCATCCCTTCTTTGCCTTTGGAAACACTAAAAATCCTCAGTGATGTGACTGCTTTGGCTATTTTTTCCAAGTCCTCATCTTTCTCGTCGTTATTATACCAATTAAACATATTCAAAATATTGCCGCTGATATTAATATTCACAGCATCATCCTGTTTGTCATATGTTTTGTAGATGTTCTTCAAGGATTTGCTTTGTGCATTCCCTAAAAATGGTAATAGTACCAATGTAGTAGCCATTATTATTAATTTTTTCATAGTTGTAAAGTTTAAGTTATTTTGTGTTTGTATTTTTTTTACTTGATGTTTGAGGCACGAAGTTGGAGGTCAGAAGTATAGTGTTTAAAGAAAATATTACACCTACATTCTACTTCTCCTCTATTTCTTCCAATTTTTCAAGCCCGTCAATTTTTACTGCCTTTGATAGTTTAGAGATGCTCTTTAAGTCTATTGTCCCAATCAAGCTGAGCATAAAAAAGCTATTTTTTTGACCTGAGAGCATCAACAATTCACTGATTACTCGGTTCTTTTCTTTGATTAAAAACTTAAATTCTTGATTCCCCTCCCTTACAATCATCAGTTCTTCGTAGCCACTCACATTTAGCTTTGTATAAATCTCTTTATAGAGTCTCACGCCGTTCACACTATCTGCACTTAGAATTCTTAGCCCTTTCAGGTTATCTATTTGCCTTTTCAAATCGCTGTCTTCGTCATCGTCGGGCAGTTCCGAAATAAGTTCAAACATTTTCCCTGAAATATGCACCACCGTAAATTTCGGGTCATCTACATATTTGCTAAAGTACTTGCTGATGGCATCAGGTTGTGCCATTCCGTGCGCCGAGCAAAAAAGTAGGAGCGAAAATATTATTATTGTCTTTTTCATATTATTAATTATTTATTCTTTTTAAAATCTTTATACACATTCGAAGCAGCCTCTAATTTTGACAATGCCTTGATGTGACTGTTCCCTGTATTCATCTTACGCGAAACCATTGCCAAGGCTCTTTTCACCTCTTGCAAAGCTAATTTTGGATCATTTATTTCTCCTTTTTCTGCCATTGATTGATTGGATGCCTGCTGATTTTTATTGAAAAAATACCCAGCAGTGATAAGCAATAAAACAGAAGCTGCTATTTTCAACCCATTAGATAACCATGAACGTTTCTTTAAAGGAATTACCCGTGCCTCACTTATCTTTTCCAATATTTTTTCATCAAACCCTTTGTCCAAAGTCATTTCTTTGGCAGCTGCATAATATGCAAACAGCGGTGTGAATTCTTTAAATCGTTCCGCTACTTCTGCGCCATTAAAATACTGTTTTAGGCTTATTTCCTCAGCAACAGAAGTCTCCCCTTCCCAATATTTTTCAAGCAATGCTGCTATTATTTCAATTTGTTTGTTTTTACCAAGTCCCATAATTGTCTATGCTTAATAATTTTTCTTTAACTGTTTTTCTTGCCCTAAACAGATTCACCTTCACCTGATTCATGTCAATTTTCATAATATCAGCAATCTCTTTGTACGACAGCCCTTCTATATCTCTAAAGTGAATGACGTTTTTCTGCTTTTCCGGCAATTGATTTATAAAACCTTTTGCACTTTCCACTGCATCTTCTAATGCTGTTTTTTCATAAGGCGATACCTCCGCTACTTGCAAATCATAGGTATCTTCTATAGAGTTTAAATTATTGTGTTTTGATTTCAATCTATCCAGTGATAGGTTCCTTGTCAAGGTCATGCACCATGCTTCAATGTTTTTATAAAATTCAATCTGCTCATTTTTATTCCAGATTTTAATCAAAACATCCTGCACTACATCTTCCGCCTCTTCCTTATTCTTCAAATAGTTCAGCGCAAACCGAAACAATTTGTTTTTAGTAGGTAGTACATGATTTTTAAACTCTTCTAAAGTCATATATCAGGGAGACGATTCAAAAATAGAATTGTTACAAAATAAATTAAAAATATAAATACTCGTCATACCAGAAAATTAATCCCCATATTTTAAAGGGATTAATTTATCTGGTATCTCAAGAGATTACGCCTGCCCGACTACGTTCAGGCGGGGACAAATTTATTCATATAAAAGTTATGAGTAAATCTTCGATAATAACGGCAACACTTCCTCATTACTGCGGAACACAGCAAATTTACCTATTTCAGTACACACACTAGGCATAGCCAACAAAAGAGGTTACTTTTACCAAGCAAAAAAACAATCATTATGGAAGCGCTTCTATTTGTAGTTATACTTATTCTACTTTTTTCAAACAACAGCAAAATAAATGGTTAAAACAAAAAAGTAACCGAACTGCTAGGTAGACTCGACGACCTGTCATTTCCAAAAAAAGAAAAACAAATTCAAAAATCACCTGTCAAGAAGGTTATAGAACGTCCTGCCATTATCAAAGAAGTAGTACCTCCAAGAATTGAAGCTGTTAAAACAATAACTCCCGCAGAAAAAGTTCAGCCGGTTATTAAGAAAGAAACTGAGACCATTAAAAAAAAGGGGGAAGAAATTGTTACTACAACGCCAGGGATAAAAAAGCAAGCCAAAAAGCAAAAATCTATAGACCAAATAATATCAGAGAAAATTGCTCAGTTCAAAAAGAACAATCCAGACATTGAGAAATTTGTCGGAGAGAATCTCATTAGCAAAATCGGTATCCTTATTTTAGTATTGGGCATTAGCTTTTTTGTGAAATTTGCCATTGACCAAAATTGGATTAACGAAGTGGCACGAGTAGGCATCGGCTTCTTATCAGGTGCGATTTTATTAGGATTCGCACACCGCTTGCAGAAAAATTATAAAGCCTTCAGTTCTATATTAGTCAGCGGCGCCATCGTTGTTTTCTATTTCATCATTGCCTATGCTTTCAAAGAGTATGAACTGTTTAGCCAAACCGTCGCCTTTGCGCTGATGGTACTAATCACCATCTTTAGTGTAACCATATCTATACTTTATGACAGAAAAGAGTTGGGTATACTTTCTTTAATCGGTGGCTTTGCTGTACCAATTTTGGCAAGTACAGGCAGTGGGAATTTCATAGTCCTATTCACCTATTTGCTGATATTAAACATCGGCTTCTTAGTGGTTTCCATTAATCGAAAATGGTTTGTTATTAATATTCTCGCATTTATTTTTACACATATTTTCTTTATCGGTTGGCTGATAGACGATAGTAATATTATAAAAAACGCCCCTACGCTATTCCTATTTGCTTCGCTATTTTACTTGGTTTTCTATATGATGAATGTGCTCAGAATTGCCAAAGAAAAAGAATACTCACTGAAACCATTGGTCATGTCTCTTTTCCTCATCAGCACCTTTGTTTATTACGGACAGGGATTGTTCTTGTTGGAAATGTTTGCGGATTCTCTCAAGGGAGCTTTCACATTGTTGCTAGCACTCATCAATTTAGCTACGGGTTGGGCGCTGTTAAAGAAAAATATCATCGACAAAAAGACCATTTACCTATTCGTCGGCATGACGCTTACTTTTTTAACATTAGTAGGCCCTATCCAACTAGAAGGAAATTATATCACCTTATTTTGGGCTGCCGAAGGAGTACTACTCATATGGCTATCACAAAAAATAAAGAACAACGATTTCAAAATTGCCGCTTTTCTCACTTTAATATTAATGCTGGGAAGTCTGTTCATGGATTTTGAACAAATATATCAAGGCATAGATGAGTTTACTGTAATATTCAACAAAGGATTTCTAACCGGCATGTTTAGTGTAGCAAGTCTTGGCGTTACAGCGTTTTTGTTGTTCAAAGAAAAAACAACTTATAAAATAAGAAATATTGATTTTAACCCATCAAAGGTGGCGATATCGGTGATTATAGTGGGAGGCGTAGTCCTATACCTTACCGGATTGTTAGAGTTAACCCATCAGACCGAAAAATATTTTGACCACTACCTGGTCATTACAATCACAACTATTTACAATTATGTGTTTGTATTGATTGGTATATTTTACTTACTTAAAAAGGACAATAAAAAGTGGCATGTACTAGGAGTTGTTGCTTCGGTAATAGCCATTTTATACGGTATTTTCTTCGTTTCTGAATTGCCATTCAGCGCATATATTTATACCAAAATAGATGCCTTAGCCAACCCATCATTTTATGTTCAATTCATCCTTTTAGTATTGGTATTTGCCATCATGCGTATGCTATACATTCATGGCGTCGAACAGCAAATCAATAATAAAAAATATGTCTATTTAAGCTATTTCATCGCCACTGCCTTTGTGACATTGGTAAGTTTAGAATTACTCATCATATCAAAACCGCTCACTGTAGATGCACAGCTGATAGGAATACCAGACATCAGCAATAGCATTTATAGTATTGTCTATCAATCACAAATCACGGTAATAAAAACAAGTTTCCCGATACTTTGGGGAATACTAGCATTTATATTTTTATACTTTGGGATCAAGAATTCCAAACAAGAATGGCGAATATTTTCTTTAATTTTGATTGCTGTTACTGTAGTGAAATTATTTACTTATGACATCGGCAATGTAAGTCAGGGAGGGAAAATAGTAGCATTTATCATTTTGGGAGTCGTCCTCTTGGTCATCTCATTTATGTATCAGCGTATCAAAAAAGCAATTCTACAAGATGATGAGAAAAAATAAATTTCTAGCATTTATATTTAGTTTTACTGTCCTCGGTCTTTTTGCTCAGGAAAGAACATCTTATTCAGGAGACATTAAAAATGATTCCATATTAGGATTGAAAAAAATCATACTGACGCCTGCCTTACGAGCTGTAGCCAATGCCGATTTTAGTGATTTAAGAATCTATAATACCGACAAGCAGCAAGCACCTTATTTTATACAGGCGTACGCTTATCAGACTGCGGAAGCAAGCTTCATTTCTGTTGATAAGAAAATTACGAACACAAAAGCAGAAACGGAAGTCACCATCAGTAATCCTAACAAAAAAATATTTCATGCTTTTACTTTTCAATTATCCAATGCCAACGTGAATAAAAGCTGCAAAATAGAAGGAAGTGACAACAACGAAAAGTGGTATGTTATTTCAGAAAAAATTTACTTAAACTTGTCAGAAAATACCACCGAAGGGTTCAACTATTACAATATCAATTTTCCTTCGATCGATTATAAGCATATACGTTTGGTGATTAATGACTCGCTTTCAGCGCCGCTTCACATCAAAGACATTGGGCATTTTAAATATAAAAAATTATCAAACGAATTCAAATATCAATCTTTGGATTACCAATATGCAATTCAGCAAAAAGAAAAGGAAACGCTCATTCACATCACTGCAGACCAGGCTTACGAAATCAATAAACTGAGTCTGAACATTGACAGTCCCAAGTTCTTCAGTAGAAGTGCAACATTATATACTATAGACACCCTGGACAAAAAATCAAGGAGACAAATTATTGATAATATTTACTTTAGCTCAAAAACCACCAATACTTTCAAAGATCTCAACATCCAGAAAAAAGATTTTTGGATAAGCATAGACAATAAAGATAACCAGCCCTTGTCCATTGTTGGCATTGATTTCTATCAGAAAGAAAAATACTTAGTAGCTGATTTGCAACCAAACACAAGCTATAGCATCGTGGCAGGAGATAAAAAGTTAAAAAAACCATCCTACGATTTGGTAAACTTCACAGATGACATCGCCTACAATCTGCCATTACTAAAAATAGAAAACGAAAACATCATTACCCAAGAAAAAACCTCAGTACAAAAAGAAAAATCATTCTACGAAGAGGCTTGGTTTATGTGGGTTTGTATTAGTGTGGTGGCGGTAATTATATTGTTTTTTACTTTGTCTTTGTTGAGGAAGACGGAGGAGTTGTGAGTTGCACATTAGACACTCTTATTTTAACTAACAAAAAATGAAAATATCATCAACCGATAAATTATTTAACCCAACTTGCAAATTAAATATATGTCATAAAATATAATATTTTTATTATA
>CAYRIF010000216.1:0-6378 GCA_964424205.1 uncultured Roseivirgaceae bacterium
AGATGAATCATAATAACAGAAATGTCAGCTGGTGAGACACCACTGATTCTACTGGCTTGTCCGATGGTGGTTGGCATTATTTTTTTCAGTTTTTCTTTGGCTTCTGATGATAAGGCCTTTATGATATCATAATCAAAGTCTCCTCTGATTTTGAAGTCCTCAAGACTTTCCACTTTGCTCACCATTTGTTTTTCTTTCTCAATGTAGTTTTCATACTTCACTAAGATTTCTGCTTGTTGCAAAACATCAGCTTTGTACTTTCTAAAGAATGTTTCTAAGTCATCATTTGCTTTTCGTAGTGCCGCAATATTAAGTTGTGGTCGTCTCAATAGTTTTTCTAACTTAATCGTTTCTTTTATTTTGGCAGTATCCATGGTAACTAAAGTATCATTGATTTCGGTAGGAGTTATCTTTTTTTGCTTTAGTTCATTTAGTAATTGAGCCGTTGCATTTTTCTTTTTCAAAACATTTTGTAGTCTTTCATCGGATGCTAGGCCAATAGCATGTCCTATTTCTGTTAATCTAATATCGGCATTGTCTTGTCTTAGCAATATTCTGAACTCGGCACGGGACGTAAACATCCTATATGGCTCATCTGTTCCCTTGTTAATAAGGTCGTCAATCAGCACGCCAATGTATGCATCTGAGCGTTTGAGTACAAAAGGTTCAATGTTGTTTATATTATGATGTGCATTGATTCCTGCCATTAATCCTTGGCAGGCAGCTTCTTCGTATCCCGTTGTTCCATTAATTTGTCCGGCAAAGAAAAGGTTTTCAATAAGCTTTGTTTCCAGCGACAGCTTTAACTGAGTAGGTGGAAAATAATCATATTCTATGGCATAGCCAGGACGAAACATTTTTACATTTTCAAAGCCGGGGATTTCCTTTAGTGCTTTGTGCTGAACATCTTCTGGCAAAGAAGTTGAAAAACCATTTACATAAATTTCCACCGTATTCCACCCTTCAGGTTCTACAAAAATTTGATGTCTGTCCCTTTCTGCAAAACGGTTTATTTTATCTTCTATAGAAGGACAATATCTTGGACCCGTTCCTTGAATTCTACCCGTGAACATCGGAGAGCGATCGAAGCCCGTTTGTAAAATTTCGTGAACCGTTGGGTTTGTATAAGTAATATAACAGCTTCTTTGTTCTTTTAGCGCTTCTGTTTCACCAAAAGAAAACTTTTCAGGATGCTCATCCCCAGGTTGTTCCTCCATTTTAGAATAGTCAAGCGATCGCCCATCTACTCTTGGCGGTGTGCCGGTTTTCATTCTGCCAGATTCAAAACCTAAGGAAACTAATTGCTCGGTAATTCCGATAGCGGCATGTTCTCCTGTTCTGCCCCCACCAAATTTCTTTTCACCTATATGAATGACGCCATTTAGAAATGTACCACTAGTTAGAATTACAGTTTTTGCTTTTATTTCAATACCAATACTTGTTTTTACACCTACGACTTTTTTGCCATCAAGGAGAACACCTACCACCATTTCTTGCCAAAAGTCCACATTTGAATTTTGCTCCAAAGCCAATCGCCAAGCTTCGGCAAACTTCATTCGGTCGTTTTGAGTCCTCGGACTCCACATGGCGGCACCTTTAGATTTGTTGAGCATTCTAAACTGAATCATGGACTTATCAGAAATGATTCCAGACATGCCACCAAGTGCATCTATTTCTCTTACTATCTGCCCTTTTGCCACGCCACCCATTGCAGGATTGCATGACATTTGAGCAATGGTTCCCATATTCATAGTGATTAAGAGTACACTTGAACCCATTTTTCCAGCAGCGTGTGCGGCTTCACAACCTGCATGCCCTGCTCCCACTACTATTACATCGTATTTTTGAAACACTCTTTTTTTATTTTGTTAGTGTTCCACGTGGAACACTTGTTGATAATTCAAACTACTTATGAGACATTATTGTTTTAGTTTTGTATTTCGATGAAGGAGAATTCTAAAACACAAAGATGTCTATGTACTATACAATTATAAATGTTCCACGTGGAACACTTACAATTGGCGCAAAGATAAACAAGCTTCTTCTTTTTTTCTCATTTCCTTTTTTTCTGCTTCGGATTTGTCGTTTTGACCCAGGAGGTGCAATATGCCGTGAATGATTACTCGGTGCAATTCATTTTCAAAAGAGACGTTAAGAGTCGTCGCATTTTCTTTTACCCGATCGATACTGATAAATATGTCTGCTTCAATTTCGGCGATAGATTCAGAATTGTCAAAGGTGACGATGTCGGTGAAAGTATCGTGGTTTAGATAGGTTTGGTTTTTATCGAGTAAGTAGGTGTCAGAACAAAAGATATAGTTTATTGTTTTGACCTGCTTGTTTTCTGATGCAATAATCTCAGTAATCCAGGAAGCAATTTTATTGGAGGCGTCAAGCGTGAAATCAATGTCCTCGGTAAAAAAGTAAACCATTGTTAATTGACGTAAAAAGATAATGTTACTTTTCTTCCCTCATTCTCAAACGCTACTTCGTCACATAAATTTTTCATCAGAAAAATTCCTCTACCCTCAGGTTTTTCAAGGTTTTCGGGGGCTGTTGGGTCGGGCAAATCGTTATAGTCAAAACCAACCCCTTGATCTTCTATCACAAAGTTAATTTCGTTTTTATTGAAGGAAAGAGATAATGTGACATTTTTGTCTTTGTCATTTTTGTTGCCATGTTTGATGGCGTTGTTCACAGATTCAGTAACAGCAATCATGATATTGCCATAGATATCATCATTGAAATTATACGTTTCTTGGGCATTATCGATGAAGCTTTCTACGATTCTAATGTTTTCACCGAGTGAAGGAATCTGTATTTTTATGGTATCCATTTAGTATATGATACGAAAGTGTGTATTAATTGTTAAAGAATAATATCTAAGATAAAGGGGGAATCACAGATAAACAAATTCTTTATAACATTTTGTTACTTTTCTATTTCTTCAAAGTATTTCTGAACCTCCCTTTTATAATAAGGGTTCAGTTTTAAAGGAACAGTCTTCAATAGTTCTATCTCTTTTTCTTTGGCCTTGATATATTCTTCAAACGCCTGAGGCAAACGTTTTTCATGTTTTTTTGCTTTTTCAGCTTTTCTTTTATCATCAAGTTCCCTTTCTCTCAAAGCATTTTCGGCTTCAAGCAAGCGGGTTAGTATTTCTTTTTGTCTTTCCATCATTTCAGAAGAAAGTCGTTTGTTAACCAACTCTTCTTCAGTTTTCTCCATTTTATCTAGTAGTTCTTTCATACCTTTTCCTCCCTTATCCCCTTTTTCTCCATACTTTCCTTCTCCATTTCTTTTTCCATCGTTTCCATCATTCTTTCCACCACCTTTACCAAACTTACCTTCCATTTCTTTGAGTGCATTTCGTAATCGTTCTTGTTCTGCTGCTAGTTTTGCCAGTTCTTGCGATAGCGCCCTACCCGACTTCCCACTTTTCTTTAGTTGCTGTATTTGCTGATTCAGTTGTTTTTGTAAAGCACTAAGTCCTGGCTGGTTCTTTTTTCCTTTGCCACCCTTCTTCCCCATTCCTTTTGCATCAGCCATTTGTTGCTGCATTTGCTTTAGTACATCATCCAGTAAAAGCGCAAGGTTATTAATAGAGGTCATAGTAAACTGTTGGTGACTCACCGCCTGAGATTTCTTACGTTCTTTTAGAGACTTGCTAGTTTCATCCATATGCTGGGTCATTTGATCTAGCTCACGTGTCACAAATGATTGAATTTGAAAAACCCTTTCGGCTAGTGCCAATAAACTATCTTGAATTATTTTAGAATCATCTTTGAGCTTCAGTTGTTTTTGTGAAAGTGTTACAAACCGCGGGTCACTTTGCTTGACTTTTTTGAAATCACCCATTAAAGACTCTTGATTGAAAGACAGCGTCACTAAATTATCGACAACAGCCCGCATGTCATCTAGGTTTTCCATCATCATCTCCATTTCCATGCTGTTTTGCATTTGCTTCATTTTGTCCGCCATTTTTTTCATTTCTCCTGCGGCGGTTTTCTGTGACTTGGAGGCCTTTTTCTTTTTCCCCTTTTCTAGTTCCTCTTTACTTTGTTTCTGTGATTTTTCTATTTTACCTTCTTCCTCTGATGTATCAGGCATGGACTCAGGGTTTTTCCTGTCCTGGTTCATCTCATTTAATTCGTCCATTTCTTTTTTGAAATCTTCGAATTTTTTATTCATATCTTCCTGATTATCAGACAGTTCCTCTTTTTTATTCTCTTTTTCTAATGTTTTTTCAGCTAGCTTTTCTTGCTCCTTTGATAGTTCCTCTAATGCTTTGATATTGTCTTCTAGTTTGTAATCAAACTTCATTTTTTTGAAAAGCGCTAACGCACGCTCTAGTTCTTTTTCTAGATTGTCTTCTTTGTTATTGAGTTTGTCCATCAGTTCTTGTACCTCATCTTTACTCCGGTTTTCTTCCAGTAGTTTTTGCAACTCTTCATATAGCTTTTTTGTTTCCTCATCTAGCAACTCATTCATCAAGTCTTGCAGTTGCTTTGCCTTTTCTTTTATTTTTTCATTTGACTTATCAAAGCGTTCTCGCTTCATGTCATTTGATTCATTAATTTCTTTTAGCTTTTCAACTGCGTTATTCAGTTCATCACGCTTTTTTAGAATGTCTTCCAATCGTTTTTTGTCTCCCCATTGCAAATTCTTTTTTGTTTTGAGTTTGTTCTGCTCCTTTTTTAAACTTTCTTTTAATGCTTTCGCTTTTTTCAGCGTTTCATCAATTTGCTTCTCCGCAGTTTTAGCTGATTTTGACAAGTTTTCTTTTAATGCTTCTTTGGTAGGAACGTTAAAAAAATAATGAGCAGTGGTGACAGATTTTCTTCCATTTACACCATCATTATCCCAAACTTTTAAGAAGTATTCTACCTTTTCTCCTTCTTTTAGCTTTAGAGAATCCAACATCATTTTGTAGAAAAAACTTTGGTTGGTTTGCTGGTTGTTGATTGGAATATTTCTGGCTTTAAAACTGTTTTTAGTGTTTTTGTTTTGTCCCAGCACTTTATAAAAAACATTTAGTTTAGACAAGCCGTAATCATCGGTAATATTACCTCCTAAAACCATAAAACTAAACAGCGTGGTGTCTTGAAATTGCTCTAGGCTAATTTTTGGATACTGGTCAGGTGTAACCTCGATATGGTATTGTAAGGCTTCTTTATTCTCACCATATTTATTCTTCAATTTTAGTGTATAGTCTTGTGACATATTAGCGGCAATAGAAACTATAAATAATTGATTGTCAGATGGTTGTATAGTTTTTTGTCTCTTTTCTTTTTGAAAGGAAACGATCATTTTATCTACCGCTAATGTACGAAATTGCCATGTTATTTTCGTCCCTTCTGGTACCTGGAGGTTTCCAGTGTTTTTGAAAGATTCGTTTTTTATTTTCACATATTTTGGATAGCGCAAATCAACCGTGAAATTTTTTAGATTTGGGCGTGAAATCACGCTGATTTTGTATTCTTTTGATGAGAATCCTGCAGCATCGAACACGAAAGATTCGTCTTTCTGAATTTTTAGAAAATCATATTTATATCGACCACTTTTAGTGCGTTGCATTTTGACTTTTCTTCCGCCAGATATCATGTAGGCTGCTTCAGGAATTGCACTGCCAGTAAAATTTAAGAATACGGTATAATCTTCATTTTTGAATGCCTGTAATTTTTGGTTTTCTAATACAAATTGAAAAGGTGCTTGCGGAATAAAGGCTTTATTATATTGGATAATTTTATTTGTATTATCCTTCAAAAAACTAGGCGCTAAGATTAATAGAAGCATTGTGATTCCAGCAGGAATTAGTAAATACTTGAGGTGTTTTTTGTTTTCATTAAATGAAATAGCATTGCTGAAAGGGATAACTGAAATTGCTTTTGTTCTTTGAGCAATACTTGCAGAAATTAATTCATTTTGTCCATTGTTTTCCTCTTGTAACTGCAGTGTATTTAGTAACCGATCTTTTATTTCAGGAAAATAGTTTCCTATTTGGCGGGCTGCTTCTTTATTGCTGATGGGCTTGTTGAGCGATAGGAGTTTAGTAAGCGGATCAAATAACCATTTGTAACTAACAAAAAGAGTGATGACAATAAAGCCAAAAAACAAAATGGCTCGAAGGAATGAGTTAAATCCAATAGCAGACTCTAGGGAATTAAAAAACAGATACACAGAAAGCAAAGCTCCAACCAAAAAAATCGCTCCTTTTAGCAGCTTGTTTTGATAATACTTTTTTTTGAAAGTATTAAGTTTGGTGATGAGCACGTTTTCCTGTTTGGACATTATTTATGATAGTAGCAAAAAGCTAAACAAAATTATAGAATACTTTTATTTAAATACTATAAACTGAAAATAAAGCAATTTTGTTGT
>CAYRIF010000217.1:0-6350 GCA_964424205.1 uncultured Roseivirgaceae bacterium
AAATTACTTAAAAACTTAGGTTATAATTAAAAGCATTGTTCCACTTGAAAAACTATTTTTCTTAGCAGTAGGAAACCAAAAGCACTAATGAATTGTTAAAGCACCAAAAGCATCCTTATTGTCAATGATAAAACAGGTCAAATATATATTTCTTCTTCTCTTTCTATTTGCAGGAAAAATTGCTTCTTGTCAAACCTGCTGCTCAGGAGGCGTACCAGTAACAGGAAATATTGGATTGCCTCCAGGACAAACTAAATCGTTACAAATCAGTATCAGCCATGATTTAAATGTCTTAAAAACATTGAAATCAGGTACAAAAACACTAAGCGACAAGTCTAGAACAAGAACAACTAATTCTTTTATTCTAGAATTGGGCTACGCATTTTCAAATCGCTTTTCGGCAGATGTATTTTTCTCCTATGTCAAACAAGTCAGAAAAATTGATCGGTTCGGGAGGGTGAATAGGTCAGTCACCAGCGGCATTGGTGATGCGGTATTATTACTGAAATACCGAGTCACTCCTATCAGCAATACTAAACGAACGTTGATTATTGGAGCAGGTCCAAAATTCCCATTAGGTGCTTCAGATTTGAAAAGCAACGGTTTCGAGGAAGGCGCAGATTTGCAGCCTGGTAGTGGCGCTTGGGATCTTATCTTATGGAGTAGTTACAGCCAAAAAATCCCGATACGAGCAAGCATGAATTTATTTTCCACAGTGGCTTTTAGTACCAAAGGAAAGAACAAAAACTACCTAGGTTCTGAAACTTTCCAATTTTCAAAAGAGGTCCAAATTTTAGTTGGCATCAGTGATCGCATTTTAGTAAAGTCTCAAATCATTGATCCTTCTTTAGGATTCCGTTTCAGGAAAGTAGGACATGACCAACTAAACACAAATGATTTACCAAACACTGGCGGTCAATGGGTATCAATTATTCCTAGTCTCGCAGTCAGTATTCATCCAAATTTAATATTAAATATTAGTTCAGAATTACCACTGCATAGTAAATTGGAAGGCACACAGCTCACACCCACCTACAAAATTAACACAGGGCTTCTCTTGATAATAAACACTAACAATAAAGAAAATGAATTTAAATTAAAACTGTAAATTATGTCAGCATATAGTTATAAAACATCCATACTTCTTGTCGCAATTTTTATACTATTTTTTGCTTGCGGGCAAGACAACAATCCTACTGCAGCAACCCCAGGTGGAGATACGCTTTTTGATGGGGATTGGAGCATTGACAAGGACAAAGTGAAAAGCGGCGGTCCCGGTGTAGATGGTATTCCGGCCTTGGAGAACCCTAATATGATTAGCGCTTCGGAGGCTACTTATCTATCTGATAATGACTTAGTGATAGGATACAAAGTTGGAAGTGATATCCGGGCTTATCCGCATAAAATATTGGACTGGCACGAGATTATCAACGATGAAATTGGTGGGCAAAAAGTTGCCATCACCTACTGTCCGTTGACGGGAACAACCATTGCATGGGATAGGAATATTGATGGTGGAACCACCACCTTTGGCGTATCAGGGTTATTGTTCAATTCCAACCTGATTCCTTATGACAGAAAAACTGGGAGTGCTTGGTCACAAATGAAAATGGAAGCTGTAAATGGCAAAGTAATCGGCACTGTTATAGAAACATATCCAACAGTGGAAACCACGTGGAAAACCTGGAAAGAAATGTATCCCGAAACTAAAGTTGTGTCAACAAATACAGGAATTTCCAGGAATTATAGTTCTTTTCCTTACTTCATAGGAGGAAAAGATTATAGGACTGATCCATTCATCATATTCCCAATAGACACCGACGATGACCGACTCCCAAGAAAGGAAAGGGTGTTAGGCATAATTATAGACAATGCAACAAAAGCCTATAAACTTGCAGAGATGACTGCTCCAACTACTATAATTCAGGACGAACTTAATGGGACAAAACTAGTCATTATAGGTAGCAATAAGAAAAATTATATGGTAAGTTTCAAGAGAACCTTAGAAGATAATACCGAACTAACATTCACGGCTATAGAAAACCAAGGGGCTGTTGTAATGAAAGACAACGAAGGCAATGAATGGAATGTATTCGGGGAGGCCGTCAGTGGCAATAGAAAAGGGCAAAAATTAGTTAAAACAACTTCCTACATTGGGTATTGGTTTGCATGGGGTACATTTTACCCAGGACTTGAAATATATTAAAGAGCAACCATTTCAGAACAATAGTATATTTTTAAAGTCATTTCAAATTCCGTAACTTTAGATTTGAAATGTAGAACCATGCTTTATAATATATTTATTTCATTAATGATTGTACTGAACTGGAATGGCAGCAACCATTCTCGTGTCAAGACAGACGAAAACAAAATAGCATGGCATGAAAACAATCAGCTGAGCTGGGATGATTATCAGGGTAGACCTATTTTAAACGGGAAATTTAATGCAGAATCAAGTTTACAAATCAGCTATAGACTTGGAATAACGAAACAAAATGATGATGTAAAAATAAACTTTACAGTTAACTGTTTATTCGATAAAGAATCCTCTTGGGTAAATCCGAAAAATAAAACAAACATGCTCCTTGAACATGAACAATTGCATTTTGATATTGCCGAAGTATATGCTAGGCGATTGAGAAAAAAATTATCTGAAAGCAAATTCACTATCAAAAATTACAAATCCAAATCCTCAGACATTTTTGACCATAATTTTAAGGATTACCAAAAATTCCAGGCCTATTATGATGCAGAAACAAATCATGGCATAAAACAAATGAAACAGACAATTTGGAACAAAAAAGTAAAAACGCTATTGAAAATGAGCAGTAGGGATACAGAAACCAAGTGATTCTTTTTAAGTCTTATAACAATGAAAAATATTTTCAAGCTATTTTTATCAATTGCCATTCTATTATGTCTCTTTATAACTAAAATAGAAGCTCAAAAGAAAACTCAATCTAACCCAAGTTTTAAATTTATAGAAAACAAGGGACAATGGGATAGCACTGTCAAATTTGCAGCAGATATTCCAGGTGGGAAAATCTATTTGAAAAATACCGGCGTCACCTATGCCCTCATTGATGCGAAAGGAATTAGCGCTGCACGTCATCATCGCAGTGAAACCTCAAAAAATACGCAAACCAAGAATTCAGACCTAAACATAATACATACAACACATGTAGATTTTATTGGTGCGACAAGTAGCCCCACTGTTATTAGCCACGGAGAAAGCGAAACGGTATATAACTTCTATTTAGGAAGCGATGAAACCAAGTGGGCAGATCATTGCAGCGCTTATGATGTGGTCACATACAAAGACATCTATCCCGGCGTAGATTTAAAATTTTACTCAAATCAGAATTATTTAAAATATGATTTTATTCTAAAAAAAGGGGTTAATCCAAGCGTTATAAAATTCGAATATTCTGGCGTTCAGGATTTCAAATTAGCAGAAAAAAAGTTGATTGCAAAGACCAAGTACCATACAATCGTTGAGAATATCCCCTACGCTTATCAGACAGACAAACATGGAAAAACAAAAAAATTAGCCTGTAACTATATTGTAGAAAATAATAAAGTGCGTTTTTCCTTTCCCAAAGGGTACAAAAAAAACCAAAAATTAACCATTGATCCAGAACTCATTTTTTCTACTTTCTCTGGATCTACAGCGGATAACTTCGGGTATACTGCTTGCTTTGATAATGCAGGAAATTTGTACAGTGGGGGGATTGTTTTTGGAATTGGACTTCCTAGTACAACAGGTGAAGCTTTTTCTGGGGGACTAACGGATATTGGTATACTAAAATACGACTCCACAGGCACTAAACTTTTATATGCCACCTACATTGGAGGAAACTCAGAAGATAACCCACACAGTCTAGTGGTCAATAACAAAAATGAACTCATAATCATGGGATCTACTGGTTCGCCGAATTACCCCACCTCAGCAAATGCCTATGACAGAACTTTTAATGGCGGCTCTTTATTTAACGTTTTTGGCGCAAGCCCAAGAGGTGATTATCTGAACGGCTCGGATATTATAATTACCAAGCTCGATAATACTGGCAGACTAAAATCTTCCACATTTGTAGGAGGCTCGGGAAATGATGCTGTTCTGAAAATTGCAGCAGATGGTACCTATGTAAATAAACTCATCAGAAATTATGGTGATTATTTTAGAGGGGATGTGATTTTTGATGATGATAATAATATCTATGTTGCTTCTAGCACCGATGCTACTGATTTTCCTGTGACAAGCAATATTCAAAACACCTATGGTGGCGGCAATTCAGATGCTGTGGTTTTTTCGCTAAATGAAGATTTAAGTATGCTCAGGTGGAGCACCTACCTTGGGGGTACAGATGATGACGCCGCCTATTCGGTAAAATTAGATAGTGAAAATAATGTGTATGTAGGTGGTGGCACTGCCAGTAGTACATTTCCGACGACAGTCAATACCATTCACCCCACTTACAATGGCGGTATTGATGGATTTATCACTTCAATAGACCAAGTAGCTGATACTATAAGGCACAGTACTTTTTTAGGTACCACGGAGTATGATCAAGCCTATTTTATTGATTTGGATATAGATGAAAACGTGTATGCTTTTGGACAAACAAAAGGAGATTACCTCATCACTGCCGGTACCTATAATATTCCAAATAGTGGACAGTTCATCCACAAACTGACAAATTCGCTAGACGCTACTATATTCTCAACAGTCTTTGGCTCAGGCACAAAAGAGCCAAACATCTCTCCTACCGCTTTTCTAACCAACGAATGTGACAATATTTTTCTTAGCGGATGGGGAGGAAGTACAAACAATAGAAATAGTATCAACCAAGGAAATACAGAGGGCATGCCCGTGACAAACGATGCATTGATTAAAAATACTGATGGTTCAGATTTTTACCTGATGGCACTTTCTTCTGATGGAAAAAAACTACTCTACGCTACTTATTTCGGTGCCACTAATAACGGTGGCGATCATGTGGATGGCGGTACCAGTAGGTTCGATAAAAGAGGAATTATCTACCAGTCGGTCTGTAGTTGTGGCGGATCTGCAGACAATTTTCCAACCACCGAAGGCGCGTGGTCCGAAATTAATAGGGGCGTGAATATTGTAGGAACAGAAAGGTGTAATAATGCCTCGTTTAAATTTGATTTGGCAACATTGGTTGCTCGCTTAGAAACGGACAATCCTGAAGAAACCGAACGAGGTTTAAAAGAAGGGTGTACACCTTTAGCTATTCTATTTCTAAACAAAAGCATTAATGGAACAGAATACTTTTGGGATTTTGGAGATGGAAATACATCCACAGAAAAGGATAGAATTATCAACACCTATGACGAACCCGGCAGCTATAAGGTAACGCTTCGTGTAAGAGATATTAATACCTGTCAGATTGAGGATGTCGCCACGACAACCATCACGGTACATGAAAGTATTATTACTGTGGGCGATGATAAAGAAATATGTGGCGGCGATGAAGTAAGGATTAATGCTTCGGGTGGCATTAGCTATGATTGGACTAAAAGCAATGGAGATTTAGTAAGTCATGTAGCTAATCCAATAGTAGCACCTGACACCACGACCACTTACTATGTCACCGTTACTGATGTCAATGGTTGTTTTATGGAAGACTCAGTGAAAGTTGACGTCTTTCCGCAAGTAATTGCTGATTTCGAAGTCAAAAAAACACACAATTGTCAGTCATTACCCATTTTTAGTTTTACAAGTACGGCGCAAAATGCCGACGCTGTCCTATGGAATTTTGGAGATGGCACTACTTCAAATGAACTTAATCCAACGCATCAATTTCCGGACTCCTTAGATTACACAGTATCGTTGCTTGCTATGAGTAGTGGAAAATGTTTGAATAAAAAATCCATTGTTGTATCAAACAAAATTATTTTTGTGCCAAACGTAGTCACCCTTAATAATGACGGGAAAAACGAAAAATTTATAATCAATACCCAAACCCCTTTAGAAGTAACGATTGTTAATCGTTGGGGAAAGAAACTATACAAATCAAAAAAATACAATAATGACTGGCCAAAGAAAGATGTGCCTTCAGGTATCTACTATTATGACCTCATTTTTCCTGATGGCTCGGGCTGTAATGGGTGGATTCAGGTTTTGAGGTAATACCCAATTTTCCATCCCAGTAATTTGCTTTTCAGAACCATTTTCAGTAGGTTTGATTGACAAAAATGTTTTTTTACCTTGAATTTATCACCAACGCTATGACACTCATTTTTAGATTCTGTTATCTTTTTAAAACAATCATTCAAAAATTCCTACGCTTTGCTAATAAACCCTGGTCTGTGTCCCCATCCCCATG
>CAYRIF010000218.1:0-6337 GCA_964424205.1 uncultured Roseivirgaceae bacterium
ACAAATACCTATTCGTTATCATTCAGATAATACATATCCTTACCAGGTTTTAACGGCCTGTTAAACCATAGTGGTCTTCGCAGTCCGTCAGGTCCTGGGGCTGGACGTGTCATTTTGAGCCACTCCTTATAATTTTCATGAGACCGTTTTGTATCCACCTGCACATCGCCATAGGCATCATTTGGTCCTGCTTTTTCTATGCGTACCCGCTGGTGCCAGCAGTGCATGCCGCTGATAGGATCAGGATGAACAGCGTGTGTGATGTTTTGGTGTACACCACCATCAGACCAGAAAATTCTTGCGCTATCTTTATCACCACTTTCAAATGGTACGATGCCTTTTATGGTTTTCATATTCCAAATACCATCCCCATCATTTTTTAAAGAAACAGTGTTGGTTGCCCAACGATTACCCTCTGTGTTCTCTGCAGTTCTCCACCTGCCAATGTGATGTGAACAAGCTACTACACCTGGTTTCATCGCTTCGGTCACCCACACTTTATCTACAAAATAACCGATGTCCGTATTCATTTTAACAAGGTCTCCAGTTTTGAAACCAAATTTTGCAGCATCAGAGGTATGCATCCATATTGGATTACGATTGGCAATCTCCGCCATCCACTTTGAATTACCTGATCTTGAGTGAATCAATGTTGGTAACCTGAAGGTAGGCACGAGTACGTACTCTCCTTTTTCTTTGTCTAGGTTGTCATTGTGAATGTGACTCTTAATATACTTAGGTGTCGCATATTCTGGCCATTTCCAGTCTACCATGGTTTGAGAATAAATCTCATTTTTACGGGTAGGCGTCGGGAAGCCAATCACTGCCTTTCCATCAACCATAATACCAATATTATCTCCATTTTTGGAAATGATGCCTGTCTTATCATCGGTCACTGAGCCTTTTAGCTGTTCTTTGGTAAGTTCCTTTTCGTTTTTCTTAAACGAATGACTTTCTACCACATAGGCGCCATACTTTTTCATATAGTTTAACTCCGTCAGGTTTTCTTTCTGGGCAGTTTCAGTCAAACCTGGCGTATGCTCGAAAATGTACTGGTAATATTCATCAATGGTCATTTTCTCACCTTCTCTATACGGAGAAAGGAAATGTTTCCGAATGCCAAGGCTACCATCTGGATCCATTCGCCAACTTAATTCAATCCAGAATTCATCCTCTTCCCAAACTTCCCCAGGGTTTACTTCATAAGTGAATTCTACTTCTTTTCCGTTTCTTCTTGCTGCCTCTCTTAATACTGGTTGCCTAAACGCTACCCAAGTACCGTAATGCGTGGCATAACTATTAATGTCATGCCGTTCACTGGCAAGTCCCATCGGCAGTACATAATCTGCATAGTAGGCGGTCTCATTCCAGGTGGGAGTGAGGGCAATATGCATGCCTACCATCTCCTCATTTGTCAATGCTTCAATCCATGAAAAACCATCAGGATAAGTCCATACAGGATTAAATACTCTTGTGAAATAGACATCTATTTTACCTCTTTTCTCCTTCAGAAAATGAGGCAATAAGAAACTCATTTCATGAAATGCCATTGGGTAATCTTTCGGAAAATGCAGTTCATTCCAGAATTTTTGTGCTGGTGGCTTGTTAGGCAACGTCGGTTTGAATTTATTCCATGAGTTCGGAGAAGTTCCTCCTTTAGTACCTACACTACCAGTAATCACATTCAGGAAATGTAAACACCTAGAGACAGCCCATCCACCCAAGTTACCACTGGCCGCACTACGCCAGTTGTGGGTGGCAAATCGCTCTCCTGCTTCGCCAATGAGTTGCGCTATCTCTCTAATCATTTCGGCTTTCACACCGCTTTCTTTTTCTGCAAACTCAGGCGTAAACTCCGCATATTCTTCAATCAGTTTTTCTATAAAGTTTTCAAAAGTAACTTCTAGTCCAGGGTGTAGTTTGGTTAAATAATCATCCCAATTCACCCATTTTTCCATGTATTCACGATTGTAGAGTTCTTTTTCGAGGATAATCTTTACCATGGCTAGTAACACTGCCGCTTCAGTTCCTGGATAGGAAGGCATCCAATAATCAGACATACTGGCTGTATTGGAAAGTCGAGGATCCATGGTAGCGAGCTTGGCTCCTTTCATTTTTCCTTCGATGATTCGCTGTGCATGTGGGTTAAAATAGTGACCACTTTCAAGGTGCGCAGAAATCAATAGTATAAATTTTGCATTGGCATGATCAGGTGAGGGTCTGTCGTAACCGTACCAAATATTATAACCAAAACGAGCACCAGAAGAACAGATATTCGTATGGCTATTATGCCCATCAACACCCCATGCTTGGATGACTCGATTGGCATATCCCTCATGTCCTGGGCGACCTACATGGTAGGCAATTTCATTGTGTCTTTTCTCCTTGATTGCTTTCGCCATGCGCGCAGAAATTTCATTCAAGGCTTCATCCCAGGAAATTCTTTCCCACTTTCCTTCGCCTCTTTTTCCTACTCTTTTTAGTGGATATAGAATTCTATCTGGATCAGTCAATTGATTGATGGTAGCGGGTCCTTTGGCACAATTTCTACCCCTACTCCCAGGGTGGTAGGGATTGCCTTCAAGTTTTTGAACCATTCCCGTTTCTTTATCTACAAAGGCTGTCAGTCCGCAAGCGCTTTCACAGTTGAAACAGGTGGTAGGGATGATGTTGTACTTCCGTTTCTTTTTCTCTGGCCACGCCTTGGCATCATACTCTTCCCAGTCATCCCATTTCTCTGGTGGTGGGAATCGTGTTTGAGATCCTTCTTCAGTTAATCTATCAACGGTTTCGGTATTGTTAGCATCTTTGTGAAGGTTTGGAATAAGTCCAATCCCCTCTGCTAGTTTTTCTATAAATGATGGTTTTTTATGACCCATGTTTTTATTTTTTATAGTTAATCTTATTTCTTAATTGTCTCTATAAGTTAATTTCAGAATTATCTCAGCTGAATTCTTTGTGGTGCTTCTACCCAGATACTTTCTGTGATGTAAATACCTATTAATGTAATGACACCTACGATTGCCATCATCATATGACTCGTTTCAGTAAACATTAATAATGCAATCGGTAAAGCATTTCCAAATAGTATAACACCAATCCAGAATTTTGTTTTATACCGTCCGTCAGTAATCATATGTGCGGTACGTTTTGCTTCTTCGGTAGGATGTGTCATGGTCAGCTCGAAAAACAGGATGACAAGACCAAATCCCAACCCTACATACAATACATATTTCAAAAATTCTAACCACTGCATGGTGCTATCGGTAAGCATGGCTACAATGCCGAATATTGCTGCCCCTGCTATTACTGCATGTACAATCATATGTAGTCCTAGTGAAGGACTTTGCCAGAAATCACGTCCTTTGGCTTGTGCAAATAAGAACGCAGTGTATACGGCAAGTGCTATAGAAACCCCAGCGAGTAACCATTTTGCAATATTGGCAACAGCATCTAATTCAAAGAAATAGGCAACTCCCATCAGGGTAACCAATCCACCAAAGGCAGAAATAATGAGTCCTCCTTTTGCCAACCATGAGTTCCATTGTGGTCGCAACATCACATTCAAGAATCGATCTGGTCTATCTAAATCTTTCACTAATAATGCACCGGTTGCCATTAAGAAGAACATGGCGATACCCAAACCCCACCAGTGGATATTTTCACCTAAACTACCTATATTAAATAGCCCTGCGAGAAAAGGGACGATGATTGCCCCCGCCGCAATGGCTTTGGTCAGTACATAGCCAGATACTTCCCATCCCCAAAGAATTCCTTTGTCTGGCGTATCATACACCCTTTTGGTATTGTTATCTATAAGATCCGTTACCCTGCCATTCGGATATTTTTCTTTTAGTAATGGCGTCAGCACATCTACATTGGTGTTCACCATTTTGGCAGCTTCTTTGGCAAAATGTCCCACACCCCTTGATTGTGAATTCCACATATACTTATCAGAAGTATCCGTCTCCATCGGGTTGAGTGAAGCTTCGTCACCATCAATATAAAACACGTTAGGTTTAGTGCCTTTGGCGGCTTTCCTTACCGTTACTTGCTCTCTTGAAAGTAGTTTTGAAATTTCTGTATTTGGATTGGTCATGTCGCCAGAAATAATGGCTTCTTCTGGACAGACGTTTACACAAGCGGGTTCTAGACCTACATCGATTCTGTGTGCGCAGTAATTACATTTTGCTGCAGTATTTGTATCTGGGTCTATGTATAGCGCATCATACGGACAAGCTTGCATGCACGACTTACAGCCAATACAACGGCTGTTGTTAAAATCAACGATGCCATCTTCTCTGATGAATAGTGCTTCTACAGGACATATCTCTACACATGGAGCATCTGTACAATGGTTACAGCGAAGAACGGAGAACACACGGCGAGAATCAGGAAATGTTCCTTTCTCTGTGTACTTTACCCAAGTTCTGTTCACACCAATGGGTACTTCATGCTCTGATTTACAGGCAGTTGTACAGGCATGACAGCCGATACATTTTCTATTATCTATTACAAATCCGTATTTCATTGATAATGTTTTATATAGTTAGTAATAAGTTTTTTTAATCCTCAGTAATTCCTTCTTCATTTTATTTTCGAAGGACTGGCAGTTTTTAGTCTCCACATTCATTAAATGCATTGATGGTACAAGTGGCACAAATGTTTTTGTCCAATTTAGCATAAATTTCTGCCACCGCTTCCCGCTTGTCTTTGTAAAAGTTGTGATGTCCAATTTTTTCATAGAAACCACCTTTTTTTAATACATCTTGCCCTACTAGTTTAAGTCCAGAAAAGTACACCCCACCACCACGATCCTCCCATTTTTTAACTTCATGCATTAGCCATTCTGCCCCTGCCACATCAATAAAGTTGATGCCATTTGCCATAATTAATATATATTTTGTTTCTTCATTGTTGTAAAGGGAAGCAAAATAATGTGCTACTTCTTCAACCGCTCCAAAGTATAGCGAACCGTCAATTCTTACTATTTTCAATTGAGGACAGGTTTTAACGGGCTCTTCCCTAAGAACATTTCTAAAACGGTTATCTTTATTTAGCCCTAATTCAGCAATATTTGGTTTTGAGGTTCTTTCTAAATAAAAGAAAAGAGAAACCAAAATCCCTGATAGCACGGCGTACTCCAATTCTAAAAATAGTGTTCCTAACAATGTAATTACCAGTACAAGCAGCTCTCTTTTACTGCTTCGGTATATTAATTTGATATGCGCAATGTCTATGAGGTTGTACCCTACAAGTAAGATGATACCTCCCATGGCAGGTCGTGGTAGATAGGAAGCATATTTTGCCCCAAAAAGTAGGACCAGCATCAACCCGAGTGCTGCAATAATCGCAGATAATGGTGTTTTGGCCCCAGCTTGGTAATTTACCCCTGATCTGGTAAAAGATCCTGAGCTTGCATAACAAGAAAAAAAACTTGGAATAATATTTGATAATCCTTGTCCAATGAACTCTTGATTATTATCCAATTGTTGGTGCGAATGGAGTGCTACCGCCCTTGAAATAGATACGGCCTCTACTAGTCCTAATAATGCTAAAATAATGGCGCCAACAAATAACTCTTGCATCCATTCAATATTGAAATTAGGCATTTTAAAGGGTGGTAAGTGATTGGGTATCTTCCCCACGGTTTCTATTCCTACCAGTTCTCCGCCTAGCGCTACTGCCAACAATGTACCAATTATCATGGCAATGAGCATGTTAAACCTTCCTAATTTTGTGATATACTTTTTTATGAGAAGCGCGGTGATTAAGGTGACCGCTGCAATAGTCAAGGCATATAAATTTGTACTACCGATATTTTCTGAAATATGGGTTACTATTTTTAATATTCCCGAACCTTGCGGTACTTTTATGCCGAAGACGTGCTTTAGCTGCTTAAAGGCGATCAAAATTCCGGCGCCAGCTGTAAATCCAATCACTACTGAATTGGATACAAAATCTACTAGCTTTCCCATTTTGAGGAGACCCATCAGAAGTTTAATGACCCCTGCCATAAACGATAGTAAAATGGTCATCTCAATATATGCCTCTAAATTAGTTTCTGGATGATAAAACTTGGTAATCGTAGCAAATACTACAATGGAACTAGTGGTGGTTGGGCCAGAAATTAAATGGTAGGAAGATCCCCAAAGTGCGGCAATTATGGGTGCAATCATGGCGATATAAAACCCATACACTGGCGGCATTCCTGCAATCATTGCAAATGCAACAGCTTGTGGAATGACAATAACCGTACCTGTGATGCCTGCAATTAAATCATCTTTCCATGATGTTTTGATGAGCGGTAACCAATCAAGAAAGGGAAATAGCTTAT
>CAYRIF010000219.1:0-6325 GCA_964424205.1 uncultured Roseivirgaceae bacterium
TGAAATTTTCAGCATATTTATTTCCAAAAAGTTAGATTTTTTATGCTACTTTTCTCATAACGTCTTGTAATGCGGGTTAAACAGTATGCGATACTACCATCTCCCTGCAGCAGCCACTGCTTTTCTAACCGACCCATGTTCTTTCAAAAGTGCGGCTGCGGTATCATAATTGACTAAAAGTGTTTCCATCAACATCTTCACACCCCTGTCCACTAATTTTTCATTGCTGAGTTGCATGTCCACCATCTTGTTACCTTTCACTTTTCCCAGTTGAATCATGACTGCAGTAGAAATCATATTCAATACTAATTTTTGAGCGGTTCCTGATTTCATACGTGTACTGCCAGTTACAAATTCAGGCCCCACCACTACTGCTATCGGTATATCAGCCACTTCACTTACTTTTGAGTTGGTATTGCAAACAATACAGCCAGTTAAAATACCGTTTTTTTGTGCCATTCTTAATCCACCAATGACATAAGGTGTCCTGCCTGAAGCGGCAATTCCAATCACCGTATCTTTATCGCTTATATCAAAGCCTTTCAAATCCTTCCATGCCTGTTCAAAATCATCTTCTGCGTATTCCACTGCTTTTCTGATGGCAGTATCTCCACCTGCAATTAACCCAACCACCATTTCGTCTGACACCCCAAAAGTAGGCGGACATTCAGAGGCATCCACCACACCAAGCCGACCACTAGTTCCTGCGCCTATATAAAATAACCTCCCGCCCTTCTCCATTCGTGGTACAATCTCCTTTACCAATTTTTCTATCTGCAGCAGTTGCTTTTCTACCGCCAATGGTACTGTCTTGTCTTCTTGATTAATACTTTCAAGTAATTCAGAAACAGACATTTTGTCAAGATGGTCATAGTTTGAAGATGATTCGGTAGTTGTCATATAGATTTTTTAATAATTTTTTCAAAAATAAGTAAGATTGGCAAATTATTTGTACTGCACCTACTATAAGTCAATTTAATCTAAAATATATTATATCCAATCGTGATATTTAGCCAAGTTAACTTATATACAAGTAAATATTTTAAAAAATGATTACCTTTAAATATTAATAAAAACTAAAAGAACGATGAAGAAAATTTACGTAATCCTACTCACATTTATGATTATAGGTATCTCTCCTGCCTTTGCTCAGGAAGAAACTGATACCGTAACAGAAGTAACAGAAATGGAGATTGAAGCGCAAGACAAAGCGAATGAAGAAATGCAAGCGGCCGAAAATGCCGCACAAAAAGCAGAGGAAGCAGCGCTAAGGGCTGAAGAAGCAAGCAAGGCGGCAAACGAAGCTAGAGAGGCTGCAGAGGAAGCGAAGAAAAATGCTGAAAAGCAAAGAGAAAAGGCTCGAAAAGAGGAAGACAATAATAGAAAATCAAAAAAGGACAGAGAATCCAAGAAAAAGAAAAAAGAAAAGGATAAAGAAATAGAAGAGCCAGAAGAAGCACAAGCAAGAAAAAAGAAAGATCGGTTTACTAACAATCCTGATGCTGAGAGAACCGTCACCGTCCAAAAATTAGAGGTAGGTGATATTGCAACCACCACGGAAACAAAAACAATGAGTAAGGGAGAGCACATGGCTATTGTTGTCAAAATTCCTGAAGCAGCGGTGAAAGATGTTCAAAAATCATGGAAAAAACTCATCAAAAATAAAACGAAATCTAAAGTTCAAGAAACAGGAGATGAAATATGGATTTCATCAACATTACTTAAAGAAATACACCAAGAGGCAATCGGCGTATATGGCAAACTGATACAAACCGAGAGCGGCGTAACGGTTTATGCTTTCTTTGAAATATTCGGCGAATTTCTAACTGAAAAGGATGCGGATAAAATATCAACGTCAAAGCAATTCTTAAGGAAATTTGCTGTATCAGAATATAAAGCTGCCGTTTGGGATCAACTCAAAGGAGAAGAAAAGAAGCTAAAAGGCTTAAAACACAACCTAAGTAAACTTCAAAAAGAGAATGAAAAGCTCCACAAGAGCATTCAAACTAATGAATCAAATATCTCTAACACTGAAAGTGCCATTGAGGTAAACCTGTCGGATCAAGATAGAACAGCAGCGCAAATCAAAGACAGAAAAGAAAATGTGTATCAAGTAAAAGGCAATGAAGAATTAGAGAAAACTGCCAAGAAAGAATTGAAGGATACGCAGAAGAGTCTTAAAAAATTGCAGAAAAAGAATCAAACGATGCACAAAAATATTGCGAAATATAAATCCAATATTGATACTGCAAGGAGAGAGATTCAGCTAAACCTAGACCAACAAAGCATCGAAAATGAAGCCATCAAAAAACAAATGGGCATGGTCAGATCGGTTAAAAATAAGCTTGGGAATATTAAGTAGATTTGAAAGAAAAATATTGTTGACTAAAAATAGGAGTTCATTACCTGAACTCCTATTTTTTTATATGTTCTACACTCAAAAAAGTCTTCTTACCTAACGATAAAGCACACTATTCACCATTTCAATCGTACGCTTAACATTTGGTAAAATTGCCTCAATTAACGTCGGTGCGTAAGGTAGTGGCACATCCATGTTGGTGATTCTTCTTACTGGTGCATCTAGGTAATCAAACGCATCTTTTTGAATTTGGTATGCCACATCGGTAGAGATTGATGCCAGTGGCCAGGCTTCTTCCACAATGACCAACCGATTGGTTTTCTTAACAGATGCTATGATGGTTGGATAATCTATCGGGCGAACTGTTCTCAAGTCAATCACTTCGCAAGAGACACCATTTTTAGCCATTTCATCCGCTGCTTCCAAGGCTATCTTCATCATTTTACCAAATGAAACAAGTGTCACATCTGTTCCTTCTCTTTTCACTTCTGCTACACCTATGGGTAATAAATATTCACTCTCAGGCACTTCACCCTTATCGGCATACATTAACTCTGATTCCATAAAGATAACAGGATCATCATCTCTTATTGCTGCTTTCAGAAGTCCTTTTGCATCATAAGGGGTTGAAGGTATCACTACTTTCAGTCCAGGTGTATTGGCATACCAATTTTCAAAATTTTGAGAATGCTGTGCACTGAGCATCCCAGCATTTCCTGTTGCGCCTCTAAATACCATGGGTATATTAAATTGTCCGCCAGACATAGAGCGCATCTTTGCAGCACTATTGATAATTTGGTCAATGGCTACGAGGGAAAAATTGAAAGTCATATACTCTATGATTGGTCGCAGTCCATTCATGGCTGCGCCAACACCAACACCAGAAAATCCGAGTTCAGCAATTGGTGTATCAATGACTCTGCCAGGTCCAAATTCATCCAGCATCCCTTGGCTTACTTTGTAAGCGCCATTATATTCTGCTACCTCTTCCCCCATCAAGAAGACTTTAGCGTCTCTTCTCATCTCTTCGCTCATAGCTTCTCCTAATGCCTGTCTGAATTGTATTTCCCTCATGATTATTCTTCTGTTTTAAACAGTCGTAAAACTATAGTATTGTTGGTAATTATAAAAGTATCCCTTGATAAGAATTTACATTGAAAGAATAATCTGTTTATAAAATTAGACCTTAGTAGGTTATACACCTACGCTAAAGCTATGGTGTACGAAGAAAACCTAGTAGTCTGAAAAAATAATCACAAAAAAAGTCCTTCGCTAGTTAGCGAAGGACTTTCTAATTTATAAGCGTTTGTCTTATTTCAATGCGTTTTTAAAAGCATCGCCTAAATCTCTAAATTCTAAGTCAGTAAGCGCTTTAGCTTTTAATTCAGCATTAGCAGCAACTGCTTTTTCAAGGTTGCTGACAGCAGCACCTTCGTCTTTCATTCTTGCAGCAGCTACAGCGGCAACATAGTATGCCATTGCATAATTGTTGTCAGCACTAGTTGCTTGTGCTAAAGTAGTTAAAGCATTGCTATTATCTCCAGCTAACAATTGAGCTAAACCTTTGTTCAAAGCATTTACAGGCGTGTCAGCCGCATTTGAAAGGCTACTTACAGCGTTGGTATATTTAGCCATTTTAATTTCTAACGCTCCTTTAACACCATTCAGTCCTTTGATATCATCATTAGAAGGACTTAAGCTTTCTGCTTTCTTAATAGCATCGTAAGCTTTCATTGTGTTTCCTTGCATCAAGTAAGCACTTCCTAAATTAATATAAGACTGTGCGCTTTCTTGTTTTTTATTTGCAATTTCAAACTGTGTGATTGCATTCGTAAGATTTTCACCACCATTTGATTTTGCAGCCATTGCAAGGTAAGTAGCTCCTAAGTTATTATGAGAAGCCCAGCTATCATTCTTTTTAGTAGCAGCAGTAAATATAGCCGCTTTTTCATCCAAAGAAGGCGTTAAGGTAGCAGCAAAGCTAAGTTCCTCATCAGACAAAGTATCAGCACTTACACTTCCGTTTACGATGCTTTTAGCCAGCATTGCAATCTCTGGATTAGATTTTTTCTTAAGTACTGTCAAGATTTGCGTCCTAGCAGTTCTTAATTTAGGATATACATCTTTGAATATTTTTCTATAAGAAGACAATCTGTGTAATGCATCTTCTTTTGCTTCAAAAGAGTCAGCACCGTCCACAACAGCAATAACTTCAGATTTTTGCTCATCAGAAATACCATCATAATCCGCCAAAGCAGCTTTAAAATCATTCCAGTCTTCAATAACAGGCTTGATGATAAAGTTAATAGAATCAGCCATTCCTTTGTAATCATACTTTCTCATTTCTCCTCTGTAGAACTTCTCAATAGCACTTGCTCTGTTTTCAGATAGTTTTGAGTTGATTCTCTCCGCTCCTTCAGGAGAGTGATTACCAATAACTGTTACTGTTCTAGTTACATTTTTTTCAGCAATAAATGCATCGAAAAATTTACCTCTTTCACTTCTTTTCTCTGAATATCTCAAAGAAGGGCTTCCTTGTGTAAAGAAAAACTCAACATTTGTCGGCACTAATTCTTCTTGGTCATTGTATCCGTGAGGTGCATAAGAAGAAAAATAGCTATTTTCAACAAGTCTAGAGGTTGTAATAATACCTTCTGCTACTTGCATTCTAACAGTTTCTTTTACTTTTTCAGGTTTCCGTGGGTCATAAGCGACACCTTGGACGGTTAATTTTCCTGAGCTCATTGCATCGTCATAAGCAAAAGTAGATTTTTTACTCATCCTTGGCTGCTCTTCTTTAGCATTAGGAAAATCAGCTTGCTTAAAGTCAATGCTTTCAGCTTGTACTTCTTTTTCGCCATACTCATAAAAAGTTTTAACTGTATAAGCTTTTCCTTTCTTAAGCATTTTCACAGGGAGTGTAGCAGCCATTTCAAAATCAACAGAATCAGCATGCACTTCCAACGGTGAAGGTGTAACAGTTAATTGCTGTTGTTCGGCCATCTTAATCATCTTGCCCAGTGAGCAACCTGACAACGACATTACTCCAACTAGAGCAATTGCATAAAATAATTTTTTCATAATAGGTAACATTTATATTTAAATATTTGGTTGTAATTAACACGCAAAACTAAATTTATAATCTTACACATGCAATATATTAGGCGAAAATCTTCACCTATTTTGAACGATTCGCCTTATATATTGTATATTTGCCCAAAATCACCATTATTTATAATGCAAAAACTTCAACATTTTATAGAATCTCAGGTATTTGGTGTCTGTACCAAGCTCGGGGAGAAGCTGCAAATCCCAATTGCTAGCATCCGTTTGGTTTTTGTTTACTTATCTTTCTTCACCTTCGGTTCTCCTATTATTATATATTTTGCCTTGGCTTTCATCATCAATTTCAGAAAGCACTTGCGTCGGAAGAATAATCGAGTGTGGTATTACTAGAAAAAGACTAAAAGATAAAAGACACTAAGATTTAAGACTATTTGCTTTGTGAGATAAAACGCAATATAATATGTCATTCAAGTTTAGTTAAAATTTCAACCCTTTAAAAGTTTTTATTCCTTTCAGGAAATAGGTAAATACAATAGAACCAGCATACATTTCTTTATACGTTGTCACTTTTCTTTGTGCTTGAATACTTCTTCTTTTAGAAATGGCTGATGGTAATGAACCATAGAACGAAAAATGTGCTTTGATTACTGCAAAGAAATCTCCAACTTCGCCAGTAAGCAAAAATTTCAACCCTGCAATACCATCTAATGTCAGCCGCGCAGGAATTTTCCACAGCACTTGTGCAAATGTTGAATTTTTAAACAAAGTGGTTAAGCTATTATTAAAATTCAAAAAGGTTTTTCTCGGATTAGATTTAGGAAGCGTACCGCCACCTATATGATATATTTTACTTTTCCCACAATAATAATTTTTATAGCCCAATCCTTTGAGCCTCCAGCA
>CAYRIF010000220.1:0-6317 GCA_964424205.1 uncultured Roseivirgaceae bacterium
AATACAGTGGGTGAACCTGGGCTTGCGGGACACTGGATGAAGTGGTTTATGCATTATATGTTTTTGTACAAAGCAAAAGGAAAGCCGTTTTGGTGGTTACTTCCAGAATAATTTTTAAACCCGTAACCATCTGTTGATATTTTCACCAACAAAGGAGAATGATTCCTTGAATAACAGCAAAACAAAATATTATGAGTAATAGAAAAGCAAAAAGATATACAGACCAATATTATCCACCAACACCCACAAAGCGTGTTTTGTTTTGGCGAAGTTTTATTCCCTATCAGGCGATACGGTTTATTGTGCTGAACTATAAAATTATTAAGATTGTAGCTGGCGGGCATTCTTAAAATTACAGCCATCCCCGCTTCTTTGCAAGGTCTCCATAAACAATCTATGCCCTCACTTTTGGTGTTCCACCAACAAAGTAATGACTACAGCCAAGCCTCAAAATTTTGCTGTGCCTCAGTATTGACATCTGCTACTTTTACAATATGATAGGTATGAAAGTATTCCATACCACTGTTCACTAGTTTAATCTTTTTCAATCGGTGGCTTCTGAAAATGGTTAAATCCACTTCTTTTTTATCTCCAAATAGTAAATTCAGGTTACTATTCACTTTCGTTCCATTCACCGCTACAATTTCATCATCAACCGATAGCGTTTGAACCGTCGGATGTAATTTGGTTATTTTTGTTGCGTTTTCAGAAGTTAGCACCTTGAAACCAAAGGTACTTTCATACGTATTTTTTGGTTTTCGTACCAAAACTTCACAGCCCACGTATTTCAGCAATGCTACAAATCGCTCCTCAATTGGTGTCGTGCCATTGATATAATTTGCAAAGAACGCTTCAAAAGATATGCCTGATAATTCCTCCGCCATTTTCAAAATATCGTCGGTTGTGTAACCGTGTTTTGTATCGCCAAATCTATCCCATAGCTTCCGCATCAGCGAATCAAGGGAGTTTTTGTTTTTGGTAGCCATTCTGATTTCCAAATCAAGCATTAGTGCCACCAACGCTCCTTTTGTATAAATAGAAACCTTTCTGTCCGGAATTCCTAATTTATAACCATCAAGCCAAAGGTCGAAAGAGGCATCTGCTAATGATAAATTATGCCTTCCGAAATTATCTAAATGCCGCTGCAACTGCAAACTCATTTCGTTCAAAAACCATTTTTTACCAAACACACCACTTCTGCCCAAAAACAAATCTCCATAGTACGTGGTAAATCCTTCTGCGACAAAACCAGTTTTAAAATAATTCTCTTTGGTAAAATCATAGGGCACAAATTCCTTGGGCTTAATCCGAATGACATTCCACGTATGGAACAATTCGTGCGAACTGATGCCCATAAAACTTTCGTACATTTCTTTCGAGTTCATTTCCTCCCCAGGGCCAAGTGCAATTACGGTAGAATTAAAATGCTCGACCCCATGCCGTAACTTATACGGTGCTATTTGGAACAAAAAGTGGTAATCATCGCACGGAAATCCACCCATCATCTCGATTTGATTTTGGCTAAAGGCTTTAAAATCTCTAGTAACTTTTTCCCAATCCATTTCACAATCTCCCATCAACCAAATATGAAAGCGATATTTATCTACTTGATATTCCAAATGCCTCATCTTAGCACTCGCAATCATCGGGCTTTCTACTAAGTGATAAAAACTCTCTGCCTGTAGCACCTTCTTTTTTGACATGGGCAATCCGCAAGCAACCTCATAATCATCAGGCAAGTCAAGGGTGACTTCACATGCCTTATTTAACCGAGCCACATCGTACACCATGCAATTGACAAAATTAATATAGAGTTGTTCCTCGTCGAGCCACGTGCTGCCCGCGTCCATTTTATAAGCATAAAAATTATAACTGACAGTAATTTCAGAAACCTCACTGGTATCAACCTCCCATTTATCTTTCGTTGTTTTATTGAAATTTAATGCCCTACCATTCGTATCAGTCACTTCAAATTTTTGGATATTCTGTGCAAAATTTGCTAACTCATACCTTCCTGGTCGCCATGCTGGCAGCTGCAATATGGTTTTATCATTACTTATATTTTCGATTCTTAATATAATATCAATAAAATGGCTATTAGGATTGGTATAGGAAATACTGTATTTCATGGGTTTTGTTTTATCTATTTAGTAACAAATCTACAGAAAGGCAGCCTCTTTATTCTCATCTCTCTTTTCTTTATTATCTTTACCAGCGCCAATTTTATTTATGGGTAAGTTTATTTTACAATATCATTGCATTGATTATTAAAAAAAACATCCTATATTTGCACCCCATAATTCAAAAAGAAAAGAGAAATGAAAAGAACATTCCAACCTTCAAAAAGAAAAAGGAAGAACAAGCACGGATTTAAATTAAGAATGGAATCTGTAGCTGGAAGATCAGTAATTGCGAGAAGAAGAGCGAAAGGCAGAAAAAAATTAACTGTTTCTGACGAAAGAACACATTTGAAGAAATAAATCAACTTTATTTTCAATGTCACTATGCTTGAAAATGAAGAAAATAAAGAATTATCTGCTTCAAGACCGCTCAGACACACGTTTACACGTGATGAGCGACTGAAAAGCAAGAAACTAATACAGGAGCTTTTTGACAAAGGCTCCTCTTTTTATTTATCCCCACTGAAAGTCCTTTATCTGCCCTACACACCTGAGTCCGGAAAACAAAACCAAGTATTAGTTACAGTGCCCAAAAGGTTATTTAAGAAGGCTGTGACTAGAAATAAAATTCGTAGAAGAATAAAAGAGGTATACCGTTTGCACAAGTACCTTTTGAAGGCTGAAAACTTAAAATCTCCTTTATTAATTGCTTATATTTACATTGGGAAAGAGGTTTTAGACTATAAATTGATTGAAAAACAACTAATCAAGTCACTTAGCCGTTTAAAAAGTACGTAAATTTTTAAATCATGAAGATAATAAAGAACACCTATTTTAGAGTTTTATTTGTAATAGCACTCCTTGTAACGGTCGTCGCTAACACCGGCCCTGGCGATCGTTATTTCGAAATTCAAAAAAACCTAGACATTTTCATTACACTGTATAAAGAAGTCAATACCTACTATGTGGATGATATAAACCCCAACGACCTGATAAAAACTGGCATTAACGCCATGCTTGCAACATTGGATCCTTACACCAATTATATTCCAGAAGACAACATTGAGGATTATAGAACCATGACCACCAATCAGTATGGTGGTATTGGCGCATTAATCGGTAAACGAAATAAAAAAAATATGGTGTTAATGCCGTACAAAGGATTTCCTGCGTACAAAGCGGGCTTAGAAATAGGAGATGAAATCACTAAGATTAACGGCATTGAGATTTCGGAAAAAGATACTGGAGAAATAAGTAAACTGTTAAAAGGACAAGCCAATACGGATTTATTATTAACCGTCAAAAGGTATGGGGCAAAAAAGCCCTTTGACGTAAGCCTAAAAAGAGAAAAAATAACCATCAATAATGTTCCCTATTTTGGCATGGTAACTGATGACATCGGCTACCTCAAACTGCAAGATTTTACCACAGAAGCGGGTAAGGAAGTAAAAGAAGCGGTAATCAAATTGAAAGGAGAAGGTGCAAAAAAAATTATTCTTGACTTGAGAGATAACCCCGGTGGTCTTTTAGGCGAAGCCGTAAATGTTTCAAATGTATTTGTTGAAAAAGGTGCTTTAATAGTAAACACGAAAGGAAAAGTAACTGACTGGAATAAAGCTTACAAAGCATTAAACAACCCAACAGATACTGACATTCCGTTGGTAGTCATCACCAGCAGTCGAAGTGCTTCAGCCTCAGAAATTGTAGCAGGAGTAATTCAAGATTATGACCGAGGGGTTTTAGTAGGCGCAAAATCTTACGGCAAAGGGTTGGTACAAACAACACGAAGGTTATCTTATAACTCACAACTTAAAGTAACCACCGCTAAATATTATATACCGAGTGGAAGGTGTATTCAAGCCATTGATTATAGCCATCGCAATGAAGATGGCAGTGTTGGTAAAATCCCGGATTCGTTAATGGTAGCGTTTAAAACAAAAAATGGTAGGATGGTTTATGACGGTGGAGGTATTACCCCTGATTTGCCAGTTAAGAGAGAATTTTTAGCCCCTATTTCCATCAGCCTTATCAACAATTCCTTACTGTTTGAATATGCAACCAAATATAAATTTGAACATGAAAAAATAAAACCGGCCAAGGAGTTTTCATTGTCAGAAACCGAGTATAATGCTTTTGTAAAATGGTTGGAAACCAAAAAATATGATTACACTACAAAAGTAGAAAGCACAATTGAAGCCTTGAAAGAAGTTTCTAAGGAAGAAAAATACTTCGATGAAATCCAAGATCAAATTACTGCATTACACAATAAGGTAAAGCACAATAAAGCATTTGACTTGGTGAAATTCAAGGCACAAATAAAATCGATGTTAGAAGAAGAAATAGTATCAAGGTATTACTTGCAAGATGGAATGATTGAAACTTCCTTTGACGATGATCTTGACATTCAAGAAAGCGTTAGAATATTGAATAATACTGAAGAGTATAATAAAACATTAAACGCAAATTAGCATAAACACTATTTTACTGACCGATAAGTTTTGTAATTTCCCATACTATGGCAAGAATTCTAAGCATAGAAACTTCAACAAAAGCGTGCTCTGTGGCTGTACATGTAGCGTCAAAATTGATTGTCTCACAAAAATTATTTGTTGAAAAATCACACTCGAGCCATCTTACCAAGATGATTGAAGATGCTATCAAAAATGCTGACATAACTATGAGCGATTTAGAGGCAGTAGCTATTTCGATGGGGCCTGGCTCTTATACGGGACTACGAATTGGCACTTCCACAGCCAAAGGCATTTGTTATGCGCTTGATATTCCGCTGATTGCTGTGAATACTTTGAAAGCCATGGCTAACGGTGTTACCAAGTACAATCATCAAAAGACATTGCTCTGTCCAATGATTGATGCGAGGCGAATGGAAGTTTATTGCCTTGTTACCGATAGCAACATGAAGGTGCTAGAAGAAACCAATGCTAAAGTTATTGATGAAAATTCTTTTAATAGCTTTTTAGAAAACAACAAGGTACTATTCTTTGGAGATGGTGCTGAAAAGTGTAAAAGTGTTTTTGAAGGAAATTCAAATGCTTTCTTTATAGATGAAATTACGCCTTCAGCGGTGGCTGTTGGATATTTGGCTTCAAAAAAGTATGAGGAAAAATTATTTGAAGACGTAGCCTATTTTGAACCATTTTACCTCAAGGATTTTATTGCCATCAAATCAAAGAAAACAGCACTGATATAACCATGGTAGAAAAAGAAGACATCATCATCAACAGGGTAGAAAAAAGTGGACTCATCACGTTCAATTTGGAAGATTATGTGAATCATAGAGAAAGAGTTGTTTATGATTTGGCTGATAACCTTTTTCAAGGGCTGATCTTAAAAGAAAAAGATTTTCGTACTTCCATCAAAGAAAATGATTGGGCACAATATGAGCGTAAAAATGTGGCGATTACATGCTCTGCTGAGGCAATTGTTCCTTCGTGGGCATTCATGTTGTTAGCAAGCAAAATGCTACCTTATGCAAATACCATTGTTTTTGGAAGCCCTTCAGATCTTGAAAAACAACTTATAAAAACTGCCCTTAACAATATCGACTTCACACAATACCAAAATGCCAAGGTTATCATTAAAGGGTGCGCCAACCTCCCAGAATCGGAATATGCACTGGTAGAACTCACCAAAAAATTACAGCCGTTTGCTGCTAGCATTATGTTTGGCGAGCCTTGTAGTACCGTGCCTATTTTTAAGGCAAAAAGGACATAATACCATTTTAAGATTAAAATGGTATAACCCCTTATTCCAATCCTTTCGCCTCCTCCCAATACCTATCCATTTCAGCCAGCGTCATTTCAGAAATTGTCTTTCCGTCTTTTTTAGATTCCTTTTCCAAATAATTAAACCGACCAATAAATTTTTTGTTGGTTCTTTCCAATGCTTCTTCTGGGTTGATATCAATAAACCTCGCATAATTAATCAATGAAAATATAAGATCACCAAACTCCGATTGCGCCTTTTCTTGATTAATTTCAGCGTCATTCTCTATATTAAACTCATTCTTGAACTCGGCTAATTCCTCCTCCACCTTTTCCCACACCTGCTGTTTCTCTTCCCAGTCAAAGCCTACCCCTCGTGCCTTCTCTTGAATGCGCATGGCCTTTACCATGGCAGGTAGTGATTTTGGCACCCCTCCTAAAACCATTTTCGTTCCCTTCTCCTTCAGCTTGATTT
>CAYRIF010000221.1:0-6316 GCA_964424205.1 uncultured Roseivirgaceae bacterium
GTTTCATAAGTAGCTGCTAGTAACGTGTCAATTTCAAAAGCAATATTATCCTCCAAAGTAGTCTCAACAATTACGTTTTTATCAGCATCCAGTATTTGAAAAATGGCACGATTTCCTTTCCAGTTGATGCCTATCTTTCCTTGGTTATCGCCATGGCAATCATTATGATGTATAACCTCCACCGTAAGGTCAAGTGGTTCTAATGGCGCAATTGTAAAACTATTTTCAAAACCACCACAAGTAGGTCGTTGTGCATCAAATATTTTCACATCATAACTTCCTGGGTCAATATTTTCTGCTAACAAACTATTGGCTGTGTAGTTGTTTTCTGTGATAATCAAATTCCCATCTTTATAGATTTCAATATTGAATTGCGAAGAACCTCCAGATAAGTTATCAATCAACAAATCGTTATTGGGTGGATCCAAACAATTGATGGCATCTGACAGTACTTCAGCAGTTACGGTCGTCGGCTCGGTAATTTCATAATGTTTTTCATAAGGGGCGCATTGTGTTCCGCTCAAGGTAACCGGTGTAATCTCTAAGGTATAATTTCCAGGATCCAAGTTACTGATGGCAAGATCCGTAGCAGCTAGTGGCACACCATCTTTATACCATTTGGTCACATAATCAATCCCAAAATTATCTACTGTTGCCGTTAAAATTCCATCACTGGCACCATCGCATGAAATGGGTGTTTCCCCAAGGGAAATGTCGAAGGCTTTGGGCTCCTTGATTTCAACTATTTGTATGGTCTCATCGTTACAGGTAGCTGATCTTTTCAGTTTCACCTCATAGCTTCCTGCTGCTAAATCAGAGAAATTCCAAACACTATTTGCTTGTTCCCCTATGAGCGTTCCGTTATCGTCATAGAGCGAGACTATCCCTTCATCCGTTCCTTCAAATTTTCCAGTGATGCGCCCCTCGCTAACACCTGCACATGCATTATCCACCGTACTAATTGCTGTGAGTGACAACGACTCAACAGGATTGAGTACGATATCAAAAGTAGCGCCGTCGCAACCTTGGGCGTTTAGGTCATTGACCATTACTTTATAATTACCTGCGCCAGCCACTTGCACCGTGCCTTCGTCAGTGGTTGATTCATAACGAGACACTTCGTTGCCCTGATTATCCAGCACGCTAATGAGGTAGTTACCAGATCCACCTTTCAAATTTTGCAGTACAATCCCTGCATTGTATCCGATATTACATGCCGATGGATTAATTGTTGGCTCGTTGGCAGTGACACGATCAGGCGCAACAATGCTAATCATTGGCGATTGAATTTGAAGCACACAATTGTCAGCCCCAGCGCGTATTTGGTCGGCTGATATTTCAACGACTTGATTTTCGCCCACTGGTAAATTATTGAGCCTAAATACTTTCAGTACTTCACCCCCGACCGACTCATCAGGCAAAGCGGTATAATCGACTGCCTGACCGCCCAATGTGAAAGCGACATTGGTCATGCCATCGATGGCTTTTAACTTAACCATCGCAGCACCCTGCCCATTAAAACAAACTGGGTTGATGGCAGTGATGGGGTTGTCAGTCGCAAGCGCTAAAGGTGGTAGCTCGGACATATCAAAGGATAGTGTTGACGAGCAAGGACTAGTAATCCCTGCATACGATATTTCCAATTGATACTTGCCTTTTGGTATCTTCTTAATGGTAACCTCGTTATTATTGAAAACAACATTTTCAGTGGCAATTCCAATATCTGCATTTGCCTCCGTATCAACCAAAAAGAAAGCGAGGTTATACATAGCATCCAGATTTTCCAAACTCGTACCATTCAACGGGTTTTTAGCCTGAAATGTAATTTCACCGTTAGATTGCCCATTACAAGCAGTAATCATACTAACGGGGGACGAGTTCATGTCGGGAAACCCAAGATGTATATTATAAATACTAGATTCTTTCCAATTTGTTTCCTGCCCATTTTCGAGTATCAGTTTGCTTCTAATTCTAAAGTTAATGGTTTGATCAAGATTATTTGGGTCAAAAGCATCCAGTAAATCAGGAATCTTATCTGTTAAATCTATCCCCTCCGCCAAATAGTTATCACTGGCAAGTACAGATATCAATGGCACATATTTTGCACCATAAACATCTACTTTCTCTTGACAACAAGGTATTGACGATCCATTAGGCTCATCACACCTTGGATTTCTATCAGGATCTTCAGGATCACCACAATAATCAGGGTTGTCTATTTGACCCACCACGATTTGTTCGTTGTTGAAATTATACTCATAGATGATTTTCGCCACATTAATGCCAGAATTTTGGCTTTGTTCATGCAATTCAATTTTAATTTTTTCGTCAAGGCATAGAGACCTATTGGCAGAAGATCCAGAATCGTCGTCTGCTAAATTAAGGCGGGTATATATATCAGGAATTCCATTTTCAGTCGTTGACAATTTGAAATTGAAAGTGTTTTTTGGGGCTAATGTGAATTCGTAGGTGACCTCATAGCATCCTTCTGCTGCAAAGGTTTTAGTTACTTTATTACTACTATTAAAATTTAGTTCTGTTATATATGTGTATGTTTCTGTCGGCTGTGGGTATTCCATTTTGCTTGTTCCATTCCTAACGCCATCGTTACAGTTATTAGCATCTGTGTTAGCATTTTTACCCCATTCTCCGTCAAAATATAAATGAAATTTTTCCTTACTTTTGGTAAATATGAAATTTCCAGCATAATCATTCAAAGTATAATATTGATATTGATTGGGAGTATGCAATCTAAAACAATTAAAACTATTTGGTTTTTTATCAAATTGAGATCTAATTAATAAATAGGGCTTAAAAGTAGCATTTCCCCAACCGCAATTGCGCTTAAACCCAGTATACCTCGCATTAATTGTCCCCTCATCAATAGTTAACTGAGCTTTAGCATCATTGGCAAAAAACACTGCCATCATCACAAAAAATAGTAAGTATAGTTTTTTCATATATCAAATCTAAAAAATCATTGCTCTCTATGCGTAGAATCTATTAATCTTGACAGATAAAAATTCAATTCCCTGCTGAATATTAGATTCCATCCTTAATATACTGACAACCCAGAAACTCCACAAACCAGTATATTTATCAAAAGGAGGCGCTGGTTTTAGTAAAAAATAGTATCTAAGCTGTGAATGTACGTAATTATTTGCGGAAATAAAACTCCTTTACAAAATAAAAAATGAATTATCGTAAAATTATTACATAAAAATTCACCCACCATTGCATCAGTGGTTCTTAAAAATCTATTTTAACTTCATTGCTCCAGCCTAAAAAATTGCCTTCCGAATCATTTATCTTAATTCTATATTTATAGCGGTTTGTCGCTCTTACAAAGTAATCGTTCATCTGACTTTTGTCTGCTTCCAAAATTTTGTATAAATGCCATGACCCGCCCCCCTCAGATTTAT
This sequence comes from uncultured Roseivirgaceae bacterium, assembly GCA_964424205.1. Lineage (GTDB taxonomy): Bacteria > Bacteroidota > Bacteroidia > Cytophagales > Cyclobacteriaceae > CAYRIF01. The sequence goes on from CAYRIF010000221.1 coordinate 3,423, forward strand.
ATACTTGCCACGATTGTAAGGCAACCTTATCTCTTAGTTTTTTCCAATTTAACTGTATCTGTTTGTTTTCGGAAGATTGCAGGAATTGCAATCCGTCGTATTTTTTTACTATAATTGATTTTGGCAATTCAAAAAATAGGACATCGCTCAGGGCGTCATTTCCGCTGTGGTCTATTGCCATCAGCTGAACGGAAATTTTGGCACCTTCAACGGATTTTAGGTCATACTTTTCAGGGAAAGATTCGGTATTCCAATATGCTACGGTATCTGTTTTTTCACTGGTCATATTCTTTGCCAATAGCCGATAGGATTCGATATCGCTACTAGGACTAGGTTGCAAGGAAAGCTGCACCCCCGCTGTAGAGACCAGATACTTACTGATTACTGGTGGCACTGGTGCTATTTTATCAGGTTTCGTCAGATGCAGTATTTCAGAATAGCCCGATTGATTATAGCGTAAGTCCATGGCGATGACCTTGTAGTAAATATCAGGCGTTAGGTTATCTATAGGAATTGGATAGGCAAAGCTATTTTGCGCAATCACATCTTTGGTCACCTCTACCCAAGTACCGCTAGGTGTATTACTCGTGAAAACACGGTAGCCATACAAATCTTTTTCGGTATTGGGTTGCCAGTAGATTGATACCAATCCCTCTTCACTTATTTTTCCTGCTAAACTATCAGGCACTGCAGGCGGGGTATTGTCTTCTAGCTGCATAAATCTCGGATGGCTCTCCGCTTTTCTGCCAGAGATATCATAAGCGGCTACTTTATAGTAATTGCTGCCATTGGGCGTATTGTCAGTATAGTTTCCCACTGTGGGTGGGTCAGCGATGGTTTGCAAAATGGCATAGGGCCCTTCAATATTTGCTGCCTTCAGAATTTCTAACTTTTTAGCGGTAGGCGCTTGGTCAAAAGACCAGTTCAACCGAACAGATTTTTGTTGGTCATTAATCAGGGTATCAATGATAGGCGCATACATGCCGTCAAACAACTCCTTTCCTTGCACCTTAATCGTTTCCGAAAAAGGACCTTTATCGCCAAAAGCATCTATTCCTTGGATACGATACTGATAAGTCACATTATTTTGTGCCAATGAATCTACTATTTCCATCCACTGTGTTGGTTTCCCTTTTGGGTCTAGGTGTACCTGCATCGGTCGGTCTAACTTAACAAAACCGGTCTGCTCATTTTCTTTTTTCTCGATGTGATAAGCGGTATAATGTGCTTTCAAAAAAGCTACATATACTGCGATCTTCATTATTTTATCAGCAGGTATGACTTTTACGGTTTCTATATTTGGCAGCACAGCTTTTTTGAATGTCCGTACGCTTTTCACTCCTTCTTCAATGCTATAAATATCATCGGTTTCTGCCGACCGTATGACATATGTATATTGTGAATTTGCCTTCACTTCACTATCCGTAAATGAAATACCCAATGCCTCCGCTGCTTTTGGATCAATATCTGCCGCATAGAGTGCAAAGGCAAAGGCGCTTTGATTGCTGCTATTTTGGTCGGTTATTGCAGTGACATTGCTAGACCCACCAAAGGTCGCTTGCACTTTTTCATGAACTGTTTGGTAAGCAATGGCGATATTGTCATTGTCTTGTGCTAGCTGTTCCCAACGGGCATCTCCCTTATCCCAAGGTTTTAGCGGTGTAGGGGTCAGCAATTTCATCACTGGCTTCCCTGTTACTGGCTTCCCATTTAAAATAACCGTATAACGTTCAATGATATAGCCAGTTTTATTCAGCAGTTTCCAAGCATATGCTTCATCTGGTGCCCATCTGAGTTTTACCACTTTGCCGTCATACTTGGTCAATACCTTAATCTGAGCATCATATTGCTGCTCCTGTGCTAGCACCGAGCCATTCAGCACAAACATTGATAGTACTATACTTAAGTTTTTAAATACGTTTATATTTATCTTCATACTATGTATCGCTCAAAGTTAAATCTTTTATGCAAGCCCCTCCAATATGTTGTATTTTAATCTTTCTTTTCTATAACACCAGTAACCCTTATTTTAATCTGGCTACTTTTTTTGAAAGCAATAAATACGTACTTCTTTCCCCTGCTACCTAGCTACGTATAGCAATTCCTCCACCACAATTACGCTTAAAACCTACAACAAACATCCATAAATCCCACATCAATAGTCAACTGCTCAGTGCTTTCATTGGCAAAAAGCAATGCTGTTACCACAAAAAAATACCTCCGATTTTTTCACTACTATATATTTTAAAAATTCATTTCCTTACAGTCGGATTCATGCCACTTAGACCAGTAAAAATTCCATTCTTTGTGTAAATCATTCCAAAATTAACACAGCCTTGCAATATACATTGACAAAACTACATGCAACAAACCAGTCCTAACATGTGAAAAATTACGCTGGTTTGGTATAAAAAAATAGCTACTCTATAAAGGTACAAAACTATTTGCAAAATTAAAACTCTTTGTGGAAATAAAAAAATAAACAATCGGATAATTACAATACCGTTTTAACATCAAAATAACCTATAAATAACGCCAAGCCCTCACTGACTATATCCGTTAAAATGCGATTATAAACCCTCAAAACTCCTTGGTTTATGTCTTCACAAACCAAAATTTATATAATTTGAAAATGAACACATCCCAAGCATGAACGAAAACCATAACTTAACGACATTGGGTGTCGGGTTGCAACTTGTAGCTTTACCCTATTTCTATACTCACTCAGATTTACAGAAAACAATTAAACTTAAAAAATTCCTGTCCCATCGCAATGCCCATTAACAACTCTGTCATAAAATCAATTTGTACTTCGCTTCGTAGTGGGAACATTGTTGTTCATTGCTACGAAACACAAGTTACAAATTTGCACAAGTGGGATTCTAAATATAGGT
>CAYRIF010000222.1:0-6315 GCA_964424205.1 uncultured Roseivirgaceae bacterium
GCCGATACCTACCGAGAGGTGAAATCTACCGCCACCACACTCCCTTTCTTTAAAAATAATGAATTTGATTATGGAAGAATTATTCCTTTTTTGGATGATAACTATACTTGGCTTGTCTATACGCTATTTGTGACATTTATTGTCACAGCAATATCCAACGGTGCCAATATCACCGACGGAATAGACGGATTGGCAGCTGGTACCACAGCGATTATTGCTTTGACATTGGCAGTGTTTGCGTATTTATCTGGACGACATGATTTTAGTGAATATCTAAATATCATGTACATCCCCGACCTAGGCGAGTTGACCATATTTTCTGCGGCATTGGTGGGTGCATGTATCGGATTTTTGTGGTACAATGCTTTTCCCGCACAGGTTTTTATGGGTGACACAGGCAGCCTTTCGCTGGGCGGTATTATTGCTGTTTTGGCATTTTGTGTCAGGAAAGAGCTGATTATTCCATTGTTATGCGGAATCTTCATCATAGAAAATCTATCGGTGATTATTCAGGTAAGTTATTTCAAATATACAAGAAAACGATTTGGTGAGGGGCGAAGGGTATTTTTAATGTCGCCACTGCATCATCATTATCAGAAGAAAAATATTCCAGAAGCAAAAATAGTAACAAGGTTTTGGATTGTCGGCATTTTGCTTGCCATCATGTCATTGGCAACATTGAAACTTAGATAAGAAGATGAAGAAGAGAATAGTTGTATTAGGAGGAGGAGAAAGTGGCGTAGGAGCAGCTAGCCTAGCAAAGGCGAAGGGATATGATGTGTTCTTATCTGACAGTGGTATATTGAATGAAAAATATCGGAAAGTCCTTCTTGAAAATGACATTAATTTTGAGGAAGGGAAGCATACACCTACATTAATACTAACGGCAGATGAAATAATAAAGAGTCCAGGAATCCCTGAATCGGTTCCAATTATGAATACTATTTTCAAATCGGAGATTAAGGTAATCGATGAAATTGAGTTTGCAGCTAGGTTTCTTGATGCCAAGTTTATCGCCATTTCAGGAACAAACGGAAAAACCACAACTACGCTTCTTACCTATCATTTATTGAAAGAAGCTGGTATAGATGTTGGCTTGGCAGGGAATGTAGGTCAAAGTTTGGCGATGCAGGTCATTGACAAGCAACATGAATATTATGTGTTAGAGTTAAGCAGTTTTCAGTTGGATTATCTATATGAATTCCAGCCTGAGGTGGCAATTCTATTGAATATCACGCCTGACCATTTGGACAGGTATTCCTATGATTTGGAAAAATATGTGGCTTCTAAATTTAGAATTGCTAATAATATGACGGCAAGTGAAAAGTTCATTTATTTTAATGAAGATAATCTGATAAACACCTTCTTAAAAAAGCAAGAATTAGCAGCATCAAAATATCCCGTTTCGTTGAATGTGAAGCTTTCAAAAGGAGCATATAAAAAAGATAGTCAGTTAAAATTTGTGGGAGTAGATGAGGGTGATTTTTCTATAGCCCTGTCAGAGGTTTCATTACGGGGAAGTCATAACATGATTAATATCATGTGTGCAGTAATGGCGGCTAGATTTGTAGGTGTTGATGAGGGTACTATCAAAGCAAGTTTAAAAACTTTTATAAATGCACCGCATAGATTAGAGTTTGTGGCAGATGTTAGCGGTATAGATTTTATCAACGATTCTAAGGCCACAAACGTTGATGCAGTGTCTTATGCGCTTGCCTCATTTGATCGCCCGTTGATTTGGATTTTAGGTGGAATTGATAAGGGAAATGATTATGGGAAACTTGATGCGATGGTAAAGAAAAATGTAAAGGCAATTGTTTGTTTGGGTAAAGAAAACGAGAAAATAAAGAAAGCCTTTTCAGGGCAGGTGGATGAAATAAAAGAAACTACTTCAGCAAAGGAGGCAGTGCAGTGGGCATACGAAATGGCAAATACGGGAGATATTGTGTTGTTGTCACCTGCCTGTGCAAGTTTCGATTTATTCGATAACTATGAAGAGCGAGGTGATAAATTTAAAGAAGCAGTAAGAGAATTAAAGAAAGTAGCATGATAGAAATGTGCAGTGTGATAGCCCCATCGGGGCGAAATAATAATAGCCATGGGTGTAACCCGTGGCAGGGTAGTAAACAACAATAGTTTTGGCGTTATTTTTTGCCTTTTTAAGCAAAAATGATGACAAAACTAAAACGAGAATATAAATAGTAAGAAAGGAAAAATGAAAAATAAAGTGCAGGCTTGGGTATCAGAAAATGTAAAGGGGGATCCGATAATTTGGATTATCGCCATTGCGTTTTTGCTATTGAGCATTTTGGTGGTCTATAGCGCTACGGGTGCTTTGGCATACAAAAGCCGTGGCGGAAATACCGAGTACTTTCTTTTTCGCCAAACAATTATGGTCATATTGAGCCTGATAGCCATGTGGGGAGCGCATAGAATTGATTATCGCTTTTATGCAAAGATTTCAAAAATTGCTTTGCTTGTTGCGGCGGTGCTATTGGTTTATACATGGGTTTCTGGTATTAATCTAAATAGTGCAACAAGATGGATTCAAATTCCTTGGATTAACCAACAATTTCAGCCGTCTGATTTTGCAACGTTTGCGCTGATTGTAAGCTTGGCTTCCATGCTTGCCAAAAGACAACAGGATATAAAAAACTTCAAAGAGTCTTTTATTCCCATACTCATCTGGTGTGGCGTGATTGTGGGGCTTATTGCCCTCAGTAATTTCTCTTCAGCGATATTGCTTTTTGCAACCTGTATGTTACTGATGTTTATTGGCAGAGTGCCTCTTAAATATTTAATGCTACTGGTGCTAGTAGGCGCAATGGCAGGCGGAATTGCACTAGCAGTAGGGCAACGATTAGAAACAGTATTGAGTAGAATTGATGACTTTATGGATCCAACAGAAATGTCTTTTCAGGGAAGGCAATCTCATATCGCAATCGCTACGGGGGGTATTGTAGGGAAAGGACTGGGACAAAGTCAGCAGCGAAACTTTTTGCCTGAGTCATATTCTGATTTTATCTATGCAATTATCATTGAGGAATATGGTTTGATTGGAGGTGCGTTGGTGGCATTTATGTATTTGGCATTGCTTTATCGAGGAATGGTCACCACTTCAAAGAGTGACCATCCATTTGGTGGATTATTGGCAGCAGGGCTGAGTTTTGCGCTGGTATTACAGGCGTTTGTGAATATGGCGGTAGCAGTGGGATTAGGGCCGGTGACAGGTTTGCCATTGCCATTTTTGAGCATGGGTGGCACATCATTGTTGTTTACTGGTATTTCAATGGGTATTATTTTGAGTGTGAGCAGGGGGAATCCAGATAATTTTAATAGAAATAAAAAGAAGAAAAAATCATTGGCATTTTAAAATATTAAATCATTAATAATAAAAAACAACCATATCGAGTAATTATAAGCGGCGGTGGCACCGGTGGACATATCTATCCTGCCATTGCGATTGCCAATACTTTACGTGCCATGCACCCCGATGCAGAGGTGTTATTCGTGGGGGCACAGGATCGTATGGAAATGCAAAAAGTACCTGAAGCCGGGTATAAAATCATTGGTTTATGGATAAGTGGTCTTCAGAGAAAATTGACATTGGATAATCTTTCTTTCCCTTTCAAATTAATATCGAGCTTACTGAAATCGGGCAAGATTTTAAGAAACTTTAAGCCTGATGTGGTTATTGGTGTTGGTGGATTTGCTAGCGGACCACTTTTGTACAAGGCAACGCAAAAGAAGATACCTACTTTAATTCAAGAGCAAAATTCATATCCTGGAATTACTAATAAATTGTTGGCAAATAGGGTCAATAAAATTTGTGTGGCAGACGAAACAATGGATCGGTTTTTTCCAAAAGCGAAAATGGTATTGACAGGAAATCCCGTGCGAAAGGATATTATAGAACTAGGATACAAACGTGCAGAAGGCTTAGAAAAATTCAATTTATCTGCAGACAAAAAAACAATATTGATTATAGGAGGGAGCAATGGAGCACGGATGATTAATCAAAGTATTTTGGAAAAATTGCAAGATTTGGTAGAAGCCGGAGTTCAGTTACTTTGGCAAACAGGAAAGTTTTATATAGAGGAAGTAAAGGAGAAAACAAAAGCATTCAATCTCGAGAATATCAGAATCCATGAATTTTTGAAGGAGATGGACTTGGCATATGCAGTAGCGGATGTGGTATTGAGTAGGGCAGGCGCGTTGTCAATTGCTGAGCTTTGTTTGGTAGGGAAGCCGGTTATTTTTGTGCCTTCTCCGAATGTGGCAGAAGACCATCAAACAAAAAATGCACAAGCACTGGTAGAGAGAGACGCAGCAATTTTGATCAAAGATAAAGATGCCAAAAGTGAGTTAGTTGGCGCAGCGCTTGACTTACTGAATGATTCAGACAGACAGGTGACATTAAGTGAAAACATGAAGCAATTAGCCAAGCCAAATGCGGCTGAGGAAATTGTCAAGGAGATTTTAAAATTGGTGAATTAATGAGGTTAGAGAATGTACATATTGCTTATTTTATTGGTGTTGGAGGTATCGGTATGAGTGCGCTTGCCAGGTGGTTTAACAAAAATAAAGTTATTGTAGCAGGGTATGATAAAACGCCAACCACATTGACCAGTAGGTTGATGGATGAAGGCATTGACATACACTTTGAGGATAGTGTAGATGCAATTCCGGTAGAATTGTTTGCCAATAAGGAAAATGCAATTGTCATCTATACGCCGGCCGTTCCTGACAATCATAAAGAACTTAACTATTTGAGAGACAATGATTTTGAGGTGGTAAAGCGTTCGGAAATGTTAGGTGTTATCACCAAAGATATGTTTACCGTTGCTGTTGCTGGTACACATGGTAAAACCACCACCTCATCGATGATTGCACATATTTTAAAAGACTCAGGTGCCAAATGTGCTGCTTTTTTGGGAGGAATTACTGTCAATTATAAATCAAACTTATTGATGAGTGATGATGGCAGTGCCGATAGTATTGTGGTGGTAGAAGCTGATGAATATGACCGTTCGTTTTTAACATTGTTTCCAGACATTGCCGTGATTACTTCGGCTGATCCTGACCATTTGGATATTTATGATAGTAAAGATAAGATGCATGATTCATTCAGAGCATTTATCGATAAATTATCTGACAATGGCACACTGTTTATTCAAGAATCAATTGTCAAAGATTTACTGCCTACTAAACCAAATCGATTTAAAGCCTTTGACTACTCCATGAACAAGGGAGTTTATTTCGCCGAAAATATTAGAATAGTGGATGCTGCTTATGTTTTTGATTTCGTAGGTGGGGCACAAAAAATTAATGACTTAGCATTAAAAGTACCTGGTTTCCATAATTTAGAAAACGCGATTGCTGCCATTGCTGTTGCCTTAAAACTGGGAATTACTGTTGAAAAAATCAGAAAAGCACTGGTCTCTTATGCGGGCGTTAGCAGGAGGTTTGAATATATTTTGAAAAGGAAAGAGGTGGTTTACATAGATGATTATGCCCACCATCCTGTGGAAATTGAATCATTCTTGAAATCGGTACGAGCCTTATATCCCGGTAAAAAGATTACAGCAGTTTTTCAGCCACACCTTTATTCTCGAACCAAGGATTTTGCAGATTGGTTTGCCAGAAGCTTGAGTCTAGCAGATGCCGTTTTTATGATGGATATTTATCCTGCACGTGAGCAACCAATTGCTGGAGTCACTTCGGAAATCATATATAAGAATATAGAAGTTGATTTTAAAGAAAAATGTACAAAAGAAAATATCGCTGAGAAAATTATGGAGGCTGATGTGGAAGTATTGGTGACCATTGGTGCGGGGGATATAGATGTGGTGGTGGAGCCACTTAAAAAAGTATTAAAAGGAAAATATAGTGTTTAATAAAGTCAAAATATCGAAAAGTATTGTCATGATGTCGGTGGGTGTCATGCTTTTGCTATTGATTGGTTTTGTTGAAAAACGCCACCAAGACAAGGTGATTAGTCATGTGGAAATTAACTTGGCACAGGAAGATGAGAATTACTTTATCGACCAAAATGATATTCTGAAAATGCTGACCGAAAGCAATGCTGAAACAGTGATTGGCGCATCATTCAATAACATTGATTTGAGAGCAATTGAAAATAGAATTGAAAATAATAAGTTCGTGAAGGAGGCAGAGGTATTCAAAGACTTGAAGGGAGATTTGGTGATAAATGTTTCGCAGAGATGCCCAATTGCACGAATTATCAGGGCAACAGCAGCTGATGCCTATGTGGCAAATGACGGGGTAACATTTCCGACTTCGCTAAAATATACC
>CAYRIF010000223.1:0-6296 GCA_964424205.1 uncultured Roseivirgaceae bacterium
TTTACAAGGTAAGCAACTAACTCGTATTTTTGAAATTCAAACATATAAGGTTTTTGAAACCTAGTAGGTCTAAGTCGTTCTATCTTAAGAAATAAAAAAGGAGCTACAAATATGATTTGTAGCTCCTCTTTAAATAATAGTTTCTTGAAGAATTAGTCTTCAAAGTCCATGGTTAAATTTTCAAGTTCATCAATGGCAGGTTGTAAAACATCCTCTAATTTTTGTTGTGAACCATCTTCAAATTTTACGAATGCATCCCAAATTTCTACACCATCAAAAATAAATATAATATCTCCAATTTTTCGGTTGTTTTTAGATAAAGTAGCATCTACATATGGGCTTGGATCTTCATCATATTCTTGCTTATCCAATTCCTCCGCATTAGCAGTGCCTGCTAATTTGTAATCTCGGAAAGTAACACTGCCATCAATATCTTTAGGATCTTCTTTTTCTTCGGTAATAAAATTTACTTTGCCGCTTGCTCCAATAATTAATGTATTACCATTTTTGTAGCTAGTAGCTATATCATATTGCTTTGCTGTCGAGCTAAGTGCCAATGTTGAAGTAAATGGGTTTGCAAATACGGAGATATTTGCTGCGGTCGGATTTCCACCAATATTATAGTTTGCAGAAAAATCTACGCCTATCTCTTTTGTGCCATCAATTGATAGTTCAGCAGAAATTGCAGTAGGCAAATACTCCATTACTGGAACATTATTTCCATCAACGATATCAACGTCTCCTGAGTCATATGCACCTTCGGTATATTCAGTAATTTTTAAGGTAGCATTATTTGTAGCTGATTCCGCTTCAGGAAAATTAATCACAATAATATCTGAAGTTTCGTTTGACTTTTCAAACTCTCCCAAACTTGCATTCCAGTTATAGATACCCATGTTACCTTCAAAATCAAAAGCACCGTCATCCGCACGTCTATTATTTACAGCGCGCGGAATAAATACGCTTTTAAAAGCGGCAAACTTTGCCTTTATTTTTGAGCTAGTAGTTGCACTTCCAATTCTTCCGCCGAAAACATCATCTTGTCCCAATAGGTCATTGATGTCGGCAAGTCCTGCTTTACCTTCTGTTTGTGCTAGTGCTACAACGTCTGTTTTCATTTGAGACGCCATTTCGTTTAATGTTGTTTTTGCTTCGGTAGCCGAAAAATCACCTTTCACTTCTTCTTTGTTTTTATTACAAGAAAAAAGTGCTAGCGATCCAGCCAATACGATAATAGAAAATCTTAATTTCATAGTTGTATTTGTTTTGTTAAAAAATTTAACCCCATATTCGTTTCTGGTTGTAATACACACAAGACGAGAGAAACCCTATGTTGGTTTGTTTATAAAAAAATAATTCCAAGTTTTGATTTTGGAAAGGCGAAATTAATATGTATCTGTTTGTAAAAGAAACTGATAATTGCGTAATAGTTACGATGTAAGGAAATGGTAGATACAGTAGATTATAGCGTGTAAATTGTCTATAGGCATCGACAAAGGATAAAAGAACGGCAAAATCCCTAGCAATCATAAAATTTCCTCGTATTTTTGACAGATAATTTTCAGAAAACAAGATGAGTAAAAAAGAAGAATTTCAAGCAGTCATAGAAAAAGGATATACTTTTAAAGGCGATTCCATTACCTTGGGTGGTGCCATGTTAGACGGAGAAACCATCACAGGACTGCATGTAAAAACGCCACTTAAAACTTTTAACAGGCATGGGCTAATTGCTGGTGCAACGGGTACCGGAAAAACGAAAAGCTTGCAAGTATTGGCAGAGGGGCTTTCTTCCAAAGGAGTGCCTGTTTTGCTAATGGATATCAAGGGGGATTTGACGGGATTAGCGAAAGCAAGCGAGGGACACCCTAAGATTGAGGAACGTCATGAAAAGATAGGAATGCCATTTGATGCTGCTAGCTTTCCAGTGGAGTGTCTGACAATTTCTGATGGAGAAGGCACAAGAATGCGCGCGACAGTTTCGGAATTTGGCCCTGTATTGCTTTCCAAAATATTACAAATCAATGAAACCCAATCTGGTATTATTTCGCTTATATTTAAGTATTGCGATGATAATGAATTGCCATTGCTTGACTTGAAGGATTTGAAAAAAATGTTGCAATACATTACTGGGGAAGGGAAAGCAGCTATTGAAAAAGAGTATGGGAGGGTCTCTACCATGTCGGTAGGTACGATTACCAGAAAAATAATAGAGCTAGAGCAGCAAGGAGCGGACAAGTTTTTTGGAGAGAAGTCTTTTGATGTAGCGGATTTGCTGCGGCAGGAAGATGGCAAAGGATTTATTTCGGTACTTAGATTGGTTGATATTCAGGATCGCCCCAAGTTATTTTCTACTTTTATGTTATGCCTATTGGCAGAAATTTATGCTACCTTTCCTGAGCAGGGGGATGCCACCAAACCTAAATTGGTTATTTTTATAGATGAGGCACATTTAATTTTTAACAAGGCTTCAGATGCGTTGTTAGATCAGATAGAAAGTATTATCAAACTAATTCGTTCAAAGGGCGTAGGAATTTTCTTCTGCACCCAGGTGCCTGCCGATATTCCTGATGCGGTATTAAGTCAGCTGGGAATGAAAGTGCAACATGCATTGCGTGCATTTACTGCGAAAGACCGAAAGAAAATTAAACTGGCAGCAGAGAATTTCCCCTTATCAGATTTTTATAAAACCGATAAAGAATTAACAACTTTGGGAATAGGAGAGGCGTTGATTACAGTGTTGAACGAAAAAGGAATTCCCACACCGCTGGTAAGCACGATGATGTGTGCTCCTAGGTCGCGAATGGGGATTTTAAATAAAAAAGAGTTAAAAGCATTAATTGCGGAGTCAGAAATTAAGGCGGAGTATAATGAGGAGATTGATAGAGAAAGTGCGTATGAGATTTTGAATAAAAAGGTTAAAGAATTTACCAAAGAGGAAACGCAAAAGCGGCATAAGAAGGAATCGGGTGGTCAAGGAAACTATGGAGGAAGGAAAGCCAAAGAGGAGGATACTTTCTTGGAATCTGCCTCTAAAAATACGATGGTCCGACAGCTGGGGAGAACAATTATGCGAGAGCTAACAAGAGGACTTTTAGGTGTGTTGGGGGTGAAACCGAAAAGAAGACGCAGAAGAAGGAGAACCAGTATTTTTTAGAAAATATGAAAATCTGTTTTGCTACAAATAATAAAAATAAGGTTGCTGAGATAAGCGCTTTGTTGCCTGATGGATTTGAGGTGCTCAGTTTGCAGGAGGTGGGATGTGCCGAGGAATTACCTGAAAATCAAATGACATTGGCAGGTAATTCGCTAGAAAAGGCGCAATACCTTTATGATAATTATAGTATCAATTGCTTTGCAGATGATACTGGGCTAGAAGTAGAAGCATTGGATGGAGCGCCGGGTGTTTACTCAGCGAGATTTGCAGGGGAACAAAGAAGTAGTGAAGATAATATGCAGTTGCTTTTAGAAAAATTAGCCAATAAAAAAAATAGAAAAGCACAATTTAGGACGGTCATCACATTAATATTGGAGGGAAAAATTAAGCAGTTTGAGGGTGTGGCGAAAGGAGAGATTTCAAAGGAGAAAAGAGGTGAAAAGGGGTTTGGATATGATCCAATTTTTATCCCAGAAGGATTTTCAAAGTCTTTTGCAGCAATGAGTAGTGCAGAGAAAAATAACGTAAGCCATAGAGCTATGGCAATCAAAAAATTGATTCATTATTTCAGCAACGGTCTTTAATCTTTGTAAAAACTAAATATATAAATGAAAACTCCTTATTTAATTGGAATCACAGGCGGCAGTGGGTCGGGGAAAACGTTTTTTTTGAACAAGTTAACTAATGCATTTACTGAGAAAGAAGTATGTCTGATTTCGCAGGACAATTACTATAAGGAGCGACATTTGCAACCACTTGATGATCGGGGTGTCAAAAATTTTGATAAGCCTAAGTCAATAGATAAGAAGCATTTTTGTCATGATATTGAATCATTGAGAGCGGGAAATGTTGTAGAGAAAAAAGAATATACGTTTAACAATGATGCTGTCAAGCCAAAAACATTAATTTTTAAACCAGCACCTATTATTATTGTAGAAGGCATATTTGTATTTCATTATAAGAAAATAGCCGAAATGTTAGATTTGAAAGTCTTTCTAGATGCTGAGGATCACTTAAAGGTTAAGCGCAGAATTATCAGAGATAATAAAGAAAGAGGGTATGATTTAGAGGATGTGCTTTATCGCTATGAGCGACACGTGGCGCCTACCTATAAAAAATACATAGCGCCATACAAGCCGCATTGTGATATTATCATTCCTAACAACGCAGGTATCGATAATGCAGTGGAGGTAATGATTGCCTTTCTAAAATCAAAAATTCAACGGGCATAAAAAAAGACCTGCCGAAAGGCAAGTCTTTTAATTTTAGTATTTGAATACTATTGCAATTTAAAAGTAATGGGCTGCGTGTATTTTACAGCTACATTTTCTCCGCCTTGTTGCCCAGCTACCCAGTTAGGCATATCTGAAACAACTCTTAATGCTTCTGCATCTAGATCATCGTTACCGCTTCCTTTTGCTACTTCAACGTCCCTCACTGACCCGTCAGAAGTCACTACAAACTGCACCATCACTTGCCCTTCAACGCCGTCATTTTTTGCTTTGCTTGGGTAGTTAAGTTTTGCACTTAAATATTTGCCAATAGCCGCTTGACCAGTCGCTTTTTTGTAGGTGAAACTTGGCGCCACTTCCGCAAAGTTATAAACTACCATACCATCAGCAGCAGTATATGTTTGTCCACCATTTGCATTACCCGCATCATCTGCAGAAGCATCAGCATCGGCATCGCTAGCATCAATAGTTGCATCGGCACTAGCATCAGTGTCATCAGCATCAACTGCCGCATCATCAACATAAGTTGTTTCGGTATCCACCGCTGTTGAGTCAGCTGTTTCAGCATCACCACTTTTTTTTCCTGTACAAGATGCCACAGCAAATATTGCTACCAACATCATAATTTTCATTAGTTCTTTCATAAGTTTTTTAAATTTGGTTTAACACAATGGACGAAATTATGGATAGTATATTATTAAAGCAAGTTATTAGTGTTAAAACAACATTAATATTTTAGGAGGAAGTTTTAAATCGCTCCATAACCTCAAATTTGAATGATTTCCAAACTTGGATGTCAACATCGCCTTTCTTGAATAGTTTAATAATGGAAAATATAATATCTTCTTGAAATCCAAAGGCTTTAGCAGCTTCTTGGCATAATTCCATTTCCTCTTCCGAAATTACATGATCGGCAAGCATCATCTCAATTAAATCATACAACACGTCTAATTTCTTGCTGTTATTCTCAGGAATTTCCAGTTTGAATCCTTTTTGATTCTCAATGATTTTAGCTATTTGCCAGCCTTTTAAGCCATATTTCTCCCCAATTTTGTATAATAGTGCCTTTTCGGATTTGTGCAAAACACCATCGGCATAAGCAATTGCCGCGAGGTTTTTTAAGTGTCTTTTTTTAAATTTTAAATACTGATGTTCGAAAAATCCTTTCATAGCACTAATTTATTTGTGTTACTAAAGTAACCAAAAATTGTATAAAAACAATAATTAGTATTAATAATTCTATGAAAAGGGTTTGTGTACTGTTAAAAGCTATTCTGCAGGAGTTGTTTCTGTCCCTGCTTCAGCTTCTTGCATGCTGCTTGTTTCAGTGGTCTGTTCTTCAGTACGGTTAGCAAAAAATCGTTTTTGCATAAGTAGAATGATTGCTACTCCAATGAAAATGGACGCATCTGCCACGTTAAATATAGGCCATAGAAACAGGTATTTGCCACCCCAGAATGGCACCCATTCAGCAACGGGACCAGACCAAATGTCGAAGTAAAACATGTCCACCACCTTCCCATGAAACCAAGGAGTAGGCGCATCAACCGGGGAATTATCAAATATAACACCATAAAATGCACTATCAATCACGTTGCCTATGGCGCCAGCTAAAATCAAAGCAACACACCAAATAAGTCCTTGGTGCACTTTTTGTTTGGCTAGGTAATAGATATAGTAACCGATACCAAACATGGCAAACAAACGAAATGTGGTGAGCACTACTTTAAAGTTTTTAAAATCAGGATTGATGCCAAAAGCCATGCCAGGGTTTTCAGTATGGTGTATTTTAAACCAGTCTCCAATCACTTTAAACTCTTCGCCCAAAGCCATATGATTGTGGACCGCAAACTTGACTACCTGGTCAAGTATGATTACCGCCAGACTTAATACATAATATTTAAAGTAAT
>CAYRIF010000224.1:0-6291 GCA_964424205.1 uncultured Roseivirgaceae bacterium
TTTTACGATGCTAGAAGCTATAGGTGCCTCTCAAACTTTTCCTAGTTTGTATCTTAAAAACTATACGTTAAAGTATGTTGCTAAAGAAAAAGGGGTGATAAAATCAAGTTATATACAAACGCTCACTGCAGACTACAGTTTTGAAGAAGTGACAGAAGCAGATATTTTATATATTCCCGGAGGTGAAAAAATAGAAAATATACTCAATGACGAAGCAACAATTAAATGGGTCAAGAACATTGATGCTACAACAGAATACACCATGAGTGTTGGTGCTGGTACTTTGCTATTAGGCAAGGCAGGGCTTTTAAAAGGAAAAAAAGCAACAACCCATTGGTATCACAAAAAAGCATTAGAGAAATTTGGTGCTACTTATGCCAATAAAAATTATGTAAAAGATGGAAAATACTATACAGGAATGGGTGCTTCTGCATCTATAGACATGGTGCTTTCTTTAATCAATGATATTGCTGGCGAGGCTTCTGCAAAAGCCATGCAGCTATTTATAGAGTATGACCCCACCCCCCCAGTACAATCAGGCACTTTTGACAAAGCAGATACTGCCGTAGCCATCATCGCCCAAAATATGGTGGACAAAAAGTATGCTGATACTATCACACAAAAGAAAACAATCGCCATGATGCTATATGATGGGTTCACCATGTTAGACATTACGGGACCCTATCAAGTATTTAAAGAACTAGGAGGACTGGGCTATCAAATGAAATTTGTTGCTAAGAAAAAAGGCATCGTTCCTTCAGATGCAACACAAACTTTTGATGCCACTTATTCCCTTGCCGATGTTAACCAGGCAGATATATTATTTCTTCCAGGAGGAACATTTACAGCGAATGCCATGGAAGATGCTGATATTGTAAACTGGGTCGAGAAAATTGATAAAACAACGGATTACACCACAAGTGTGTGTACAGGTTCAATGCTACTTGCCAAAGCAGGATTACTAGAAAACCGAAATGCAACATCACATTGGTACGTGGGACAATTTTTGAAAGATTATAATGCTACCTACAGCCACAAAAGATATACCATTGATGGGAAATACATCACCGGCGCTGGCGTTTCTTCTGGCATAGACTTGGCACTTTTGATTGTCAAAGAAGCGGTCAGCGAAGACTATGCCAAAGCCATTCAGCTAAAAATTGGCTACTTTCCAAATCCACCATTTGACGCTGGCTCTCCTGAAAAATCTGACCCCGCAACGGTAGATAGACTAAAAGGGATGTATAGTGCAGCTGATAAAAAGTATAAAGAGGCGAAGGAGGCTGTTATTGAGTAAGTGATTGCACTACCACTACCATCCAAAGGTTTAAAATCTTTGGATGGTTTAGATTTTTTACAAAACAATCTGCCCATCAAAATAATTTTCAATATTCCTCATCCAAAAATATTCCAATTCACAGCAAAATTGATATTTTTGTATTTTTAATTCGTCAATAGGCGAACCTAGCACACCCTAACAAACTTATATGCTATCAAAAATACTTTTTTATCTCTTCATCTTTAGTGTTGTTATCCAACTCTATTTTTTGCTCAGCGCCTATATCAGGTTGATATTATATAAAAAAAAGGAAACTAAAACAACCGTACAGCCTGTATCAATCATTGTTTGCGCCTACAATGAACTAGAAAACCTGAAAAAACTGTTGCCAAAACTATACAAACAAAACCACCCTGCTTTTGAAATTATAATAGTGGATGACAAATCACACGATGGTACTTATGAATTTTTAAGAGAGGAATCTGCAAATAACCCATTGCTTAAGATTGCAACAATCACTGAAACACCTGACCATATTAACTATAAAAAATATGCTTTGTTAATAGGCATCAAAAAAGCTAAAAATGACATCGTGCTACTGACTGATGCGGATTGTCTGCCCGCTAGCAACCAATGGGCATCATCAATGGCAGGCGCTTTTGAAAAAGACACAAAAATAGTCTTGGGTTATTCTCAGTACGAAAAAAGAAACGGATTTCTGAATGCATTTATCAGATACGAAACAATCCACACAGGAGTACAATATATTGCTGCTGCGCTTGCCAAGAATCCATACATGGGAGTGGGTAGAAATTTAGCTTACAAAAAATCATTTTTCCTAGAAAAAGATGGTTTTTCAGGATTTGAAGGTGTGATGGGAGGAGATGACGACCTCTTCATCAACAAATATGCCGACCGCAAGAATACCGAAATATCAATTGGAAAGGATGCATTGGTTTATTCCATTCCAAAAACCACCTTCAAAGAATATTACCACCAAAAATTGAGGCATTTGTCGGTTGGTAAATTATATAGGTTTAGTAGCAAATTCCGATTAGGAATATTATTGTTCACACCTCTATTATTTTGGTTCTCTTTTATTACCTTAGCGATAGTAGAAAAAGAACCTGCATGGTTATGGTGGGGTTTTGCTTTTAGATTGGTATATTTAATATTGGTGTACATCCCTTCTAGTAAGAAATTAGGAGATAGCACCAATATTCTCACACTAATATTTATGGATTTTTTCTATCTTTTATATCAATTTATGATAGGAATTCCTGCATTATTTGCAAAAAAAATTAGATGGCGTTAAATAGGAAACGATTTTCGGACAAAGCACTTGAGGATTTCAAACTCATCGACAGGGCTACCCTAGAAAATGACGAGAACGCCTATGCCGCACTGATGGAACGGTACAAAAAATCTGTTTACCACATGATTCTGAAGATGATTAGAAATGTAGATGATGCAGAAGATTTGACCATGGAAGCATTTGCCAAAGCTTTCAAAAGCCTTCATAAATTCAAAAAGGACTTTACTTTTAGTACATGGCTGTTTCGCATTGCCACTAATAATACCATTGATTTTATTAGAAAAAAGAAATTGAAAACCATGAGTTTGGATACTTCTTATACCGATGATAATGGAACACCCGTCAGCTTTGATGTAAAAGACGGGAATCTTGACCCACAAGAAGAGGCCATTAAAAAACAAAAAATAGAATTAGTTCAAATGTTTGTCACCAAGCTTCCTCCGAAGTATCAGCGACTTGTGCGCTTGCGATATTTTAAGGAATACTCTTATGCAGAAATTGCGCAAGAGTTGGACGCCCCACTTGGCACGATCAAAGCACAACTTCACCGTGCGCGTGAATTGATGTATGAATTGGTACGTGGGAAGGAGAAACATATTTAGGGATGAACGCAACAATAATTAATAAATACTTCCCTGACCTGAATGAGAAGCAACAACAACAGTTCTCAAAACTAGAAGCGTTATATAATGAGTGGAATGTTCAAATCAACGTTATCTCCAGAAAGGATATCGATGAATTATATGTGAGACATGTATTACACTCACTTGGCATTGCAAAAATCTATCAATTCAAAAAAGGACAAAAGGTCTTAGATGTAGGCACTGGTGGTGGCTTTCCTGGCATTCCATTGGCCATTATATTTCCTGATACTGAATTTCATTTAGTAGATTCTATTCAGAAAAAAATCAAAGTCGTCGCTGACGTCGCACAACAATTAGGATTAACGAATGTCAAAACCTCTCACGAGCGTGCAGAAAAACTCAAAGGAAATTATGATTTTGTTGTAAGTCGTGCCGTGACCAAAATTACTCCTTTCTATCATTGGATTAAACGAAAAATCCGACCCACGCCAAAGCATCAAAAATTAAAAAATGGTATTTTGGCACTTAAAGGAGGAAACTTAAGTGATGAACTGGCAGAATTAAAAAAGAAAAATACCGTCTATAATTTAGCTGAGTACTTTGATGAATATTTTTTTGAAACAAAGAAGGTGGTTTACATTCCTTTGGCTTAGTGCTAAATATGTCATAGTACTGCCTATTTCCTAGTCATGGTCACGGTAAAGACACTTGTAACTTCATCCACCACCTCTTCACGAGACATCACCTGATCATCTTTATCATCCACACTCCGTGTGTAGACCTGAACACCGTCAGCGTTTGTAATAGTAACCGTAGACTGATCGCTTTTCCAGTCAAAACTACTTTCATCAAATCCATCAAATTTCATTTTTCCCTTTTTATCAGCGTTGTAGGTCATTTCCCCGAAAAAATTCGCATCTGCAGCCCCGTTATCCTTCTTCACAACAATAGAGGTGCTCCAGACTCCAACAATATTATCTACAGAAATACTAGGAACAGGCTCTTCCGTTTTTTTACCACAAGAATCCAAGATTAGCATGCCTGCCAAAAGAATTACCACATAAAACAACGACGCATACTTTGTAGAATTTTTCATAACTATATATTTTGTTATACAAATTATCTTAAAAATAGAAAACAGTAGTAGTAGTAGTGATTACATAGCAAAGCTAATAAAAAAATATGATTTTAAAGCTACGTAATTGTACTTAATCAATAAAATTCGATGAGTTAATGAGTTTTGAATCCAGATTCACCAAATTCACCCTTGAATAATAGCGGTCGCCTCAATCTCCACCAAAAACTCAGGCTGAATCAGCGCACTAACTGCTATCATGGTTGTCGCTGGTCTTATGTCTTTGAAAAACTCGCCATGTGCCTTCCCTATTTCTTTCCAATGAGTAATATCGGTTACAAACATTCTGGTTCTTACTACGTCACTCATGGTAGCATCCGCTTCTTCTAGCGCCGTTTCAATAATTTCCAATATACAGATAGTTTGCTTGTATGGGTCATCCATTCCTACCACCTCGCCATCCCGAACCGCAACAGTCCCGGTGATTTCTATTATGTTACCCACTCTTACAGCTCTTGAATAGCCCACAATATCTTCCCAAGGCGCTCCAGATGATATGTTTTTTCTTGTCATAATAAATTATTTTCCTCTTTGGTTTGTTTCTTCTTAAACTACAAATTATATGTCTCCTAGCTGCGGTCTAATAATGATATCTTCGATGACAGACTGCTGTGATATACTATTGGCATTAAATATTGCATCTGCTACATCCGAAGCCTTAACAAACCGCTCTGGTAGTAGTTCCACTCCCTCCCAGCTGGCTGTCAATGTTGCCCCTGGTAAAATCGCTGTTACCCTAACACCGTGGGTCTTCATTTCTTCACGTAGTGCTTTGGACATGCCATACATGGCAAATTTAGAGATGGAATAGGAACCTCCATTAGGATAGGCAGTAATACTCGCCACAGAGCAGATATTAAATATATGTCCTTTTTGTCTAGTCTTCATTGCCCCAATCAGACCTCTCGTAACATGGTAGGCACTATACAAATTTGTGTTCATCATTAACGCTAGTGCCCCGTCCTCCTCTTCATGCACAGTACCAGGAATGAAAAAACCTGTATTGTTGACCAAAACATCAACAGGTCTATTTTTACTTTCTACATACTTTGTAAAAGCAAATGCGTCTTCCTTTTTAGCTAGGTCACTTTTTTTTATAAATACTTTAACATTTGAAAATTTGGCTTGTATCTCTTCTCTTAAAGAAATCAAGTCTTCCTCGTTTCTTGAGCAAGTAACTACATCAAAACCTTCACTTGCAAATTTTTCTATGATCGCCTTTCCAATTCCTTTTGTTCCACCCGTTACTACAATTAATTTATTCATTCCATTATATTTTGCACTTAAATCTAACAGAATTCTATGCAATCCAAAAACAAATCATGTTTTCTTTCACAATACATATTTAGTTAGGCAAATAAAAAGCCTCATCACTGACATGTATGTCAGTGATGAGGCTTCTATTAGTATTTATACCTTTTCTTATGCTGCCTTATCGTGTTCGTTATCACTCACCATTTTGTTAGGAAAAATCCATGGAGAAACACTTGCTAACGCAAACAAACTTAAAACTATGATTACCATTGTCATATCAATATATTTTTATGTTGCCACAAAGATAAATAAGTGTGCTTGATTTTTAAAATTTAGGCTGCTAAATTTTTACTACACCCAATTAATAACATATTCTGTATAAGCATCTCCTTTAGATATTGTTTTTCCCATCTGAATATCCAGTGCTTTGCATCCGCAGATTTCCAATGCTTTTTTCATCCATCCTCCCATTCTATTTTCTAGTATTCCAGTTTTACCAGCTATTTTAGTGATGTGAATCAACATGCCTTTTGAATGACTTTCCACAATGTCAATTTCTGCAGGGGTATAAAAAGCGGCTAATATTTTTCGAGCACGCTTCATCAAAAATTCCAGTGATGCAATCAACACAAAAACTTTATATATACCTGTTAACCCGAATTATTCATGTGATTAGCTTGGTGTATATGCAAGACGTCAAAAATAGAAGATATATGGGCATATT
>CAYRIF010000225.1:0-6287 GCA_964424205.1 uncultured Roseivirgaceae bacterium
CATTAAATCTTTATTGGCAATTTTTTCATACCCTTCTTCGTACGGGACACCTAATGTTCTCATTATATTAATCATTTTTGGTGTCAGTGTTGTATCTATCTGTTGTTCCATCAACCATGGATAAGCTGGCATGATTGATCCTGGAGAAGGTTGCCGGGGATCTAATAAGTGAAGATAATGCCATGAATTCGGCTTCCTCAATTTTGGACTCCCCTCTCTTGCCAAATCTGGCCCTGTCCGTTTTGATCCCCAAAGGAATGGGTGGTCGTATACAAATTCCCCAGCTTTACTATATTCGCCATACCGCGCTGTTTCAGACCTGAAGGGACGCACCATTTGACTATGACAGTTGACACAGCCCTCTCTAATATATAAATCCCTCCCGTGCAATTCTAAAGGAGTATATGGCTTCACGCTGGCGATGGTTGGTATATTTGATTTGACCAGTATCGTTGGAATGATTTCAATCATGCCGCCAATTAAAATGGCGACCAAAGCGAGTACTGTAAATGTAACAGGTAGTCTTTCTAATTTTCCATGCCAGGTTTCTCCTTTTATGGCTGTTATTTTCTTTAAGGCAGGTGCTTCCGCCTCTTCCTCAGCTAAGAAAGTACCTTGTCGAGCGGTCATAATTATATTATAGACCAAGGTCAGCATCCCGGTGAAGTACAGTAAGCCACCAAATGCTCTAAGCATATACATGGGAACTATTTTAGTTACTGTATCCAAAAAGTTAAGATATTGTAAACTGCCATCCTCGGTAAATTGTTTCCACATTAAACTCTGAGTCCATCCAGCCCAGTACATTGGGAGCGTCCAGAAAAGAATACCTAATGTGCCAATCCAAAAATGGAAATTGGCAAGTTTTTTAGAGTATAAATTAGTTTGCCATAGTCTAGGTAACATCCAGTAAAGCATGCCAAACGTAAGGAAGCCATTCCATCCTAATCCACCGATGTGTACGTGTGCTGGAATCCAATCTGTAAAGTGGGCAATTGCATTAAAGCTTTTTAGAGATAACATTGGTCCTTCAAAAGTGGCCATTCCATAGGCAGTTACCGCAACCACCATAAATTTAAGCACTGGATCTTCACGAACCCTGTCCCATGCACCTCTCAAAGTAAGCAATCCATTAAGCATTCCACCCCAAGAAGGCATAATAAGCATGATTGAAAAGGCAACCCCTACTGACTGTGCCCAATCGGGCAATGCAGAATATAATAAATGGTGTGGTCCCGCCCATATATAAATAAATATTAATGACCAAAAGTGTATAATAGACAGTTTGTAGGAGTAAACAGGTCTATTGGCTGCTTTTGGCAAGAAATAATACATCAAACCAAGAAATGGCGTGGTAAGAAAAAATGCCACTGCATTGTGTCCATACCACCATTGCACCAATGCATCCTGTACTCCAGCATAGGCTGAGTAGCTTTTAAATGCAGATAATGGCAATTCAAACGAGTTGAAGATATGTAAAACAGCAACAGTTACAAACGTGGCGAGGTAAAACCAAATGGCAACATACATATGTCGTACCCTTCTTTTAATAATTGTACCGATCATATTCCAACCGAAAACCACCCAGATGAGCGTGATGGCAATGTCAATTGGCCACTCTAGCTCGGCATATTCTTTGGTGGTTGTTAAGCCCATTGGCAAAGTGATGGCTGCTGCTACAATAATCAACTGCCATCCCCAAAAATGAATATAACTTAGCGTATCGCTGAACATTCTTGTTTTTAGCAACCTTTGCAAAGAGTAGTAAACCCCAGCAAATATGGCATTGCCTACGAATGCAAAGATAATCGCATTGGTGTGAAGCGGTCTTATTCTTCCAAATGTCGCATATTGCGAAAAGTTTAACTGTGGGGCAAATAACTGGGAAGCAATAGTCAAACCTACCAACATGCCGACAACGCCAAAGACAATTGTTGCTATACTAAAATACTTAACGATCTTATTATCGTACTTGAATTGTTCCATCCTCTTGAATTAGTGATTAATTATATAAAACGCACAAATTTAATGGCGGTAAGCTATAAATAAATTGATATAAATCATAAAAAAAAATGATTTATATCATGGTATTTAGAATGATTATTAATCAGTTTTTTCTTTCCTTGAGTCAACCTGCTGTTTATTTTTATGGTCTGTTGGTTTATCATCAAATAGCATTCTGATAGCTGGTGTTTCGGCATCTTCAAATTGACCGCTTTTCATTGCCCATATAAAAGCAATTAAAAATCCTGTGCCAATCAGTGCACTAATGAAAATAAGGGCTACAAGTATCGTCATATTAAGTTTGATAATCGAGCCAGTAATTTAACAGAAAAAGTTGAGAAAGCCACAACCGTGATGCTACTTAATGGCATCAAAATAGCAGCTGTCAATGGAGATAAATCCCCACTAACGGCAAAAAGTATACCTATAATATTATACAAAAAGGAAATTGCAAACCCGGCAATGATGACTTTTTTTGCATTTGTGGCTAGTCGAATGAAATCAGGCAGTCGGTTTAGGCTTTTTGCATTTAGAATACCGTCACTGCTAGGACTAAAGGCACTGATGTCTTCTACTACTGCTATTCCCACATCGCTAATTTTTAAGGCACCAGCATCATTGAGTCCATCACCTATCATCATGACTTGTTCTTTTTCCTCTTGCAGGGATTGAATAAATTTCAATTTATCATGTGGTGCTTGTGAAAACAGCAAGTCACTATTTTGTGGAAAAAGTGTCTGCATTGTAGATTTCTCACTTTCATTATCACCTGAAATCAGTGCCAACTTATAATTTTCTGAAAGCCTTATTATTAACGAAGAAAGTCCCTCCCTGTATTTTGCTTTGATGGTAAATAATCCTTTGTAAACGCCATTGATAGCAACATGCACTTTTGAAGTGTTGATACCTTGAGGTTCTTGTTTTTTTGAAGTATTAATTGCTGTGCTCACGAATTTATAATTGCCAATTAGAATTTTAACATCATTAATCATGGCACTTATTCCTGCTCCTTCTACTTCCTTAAATTTGTCAAGGGAATTACTTTCTGTTACTTTAGAATTTAGTTTCAAGAAGTTTTTGATTCCGATGCTCATTGGGTGCGTGGACTGTGAGACAAGGGTAAAGACAAGCGAATTTTCTACCGCTGAAAGTTGCTCCCCCTGAAATTCAATATTTGACTGTTGGGCATGGGTGATGGTTCCTGTCTTATCAAAAACTATTGTCTTTATTTTTCCTATGTGCTCTACAATGGCAGTGTTCTTTAAGTAAAAACCATTTTTTCCTAACACACTCATCACTGTGTTTAGGGTGAATGGCGTTGTCAAAGCCAACGCACAGGGACAGGCAACAATGAGTACGGCAGTCACTGTATTGAAAACAAGTGATGGGTCATGATTCCACCAATATACACCAGTTGCGAAAGCTAATAGGATAACTATAATTGTAAAGTATTGACTGATTTTGTCAATGAGTTGTTGTTTTGTTGAAATTGAACTTTTTTCATAATTGTCTTTATTCCAAAGCTGCGTGAGATAGCTTTGAGAAACCTCCTTGTTTACTAGCAGTTCTATGTTTTTTCCAGCCAATCTTCCCCCTGCATATATACGATCATTTTTCACTTTTCCTACAAGCAATGATTCTCCCGTCACAAAACTGTAATCAATCGTAGCAGTATCACTGCGTAAAATGCTGTCGGTCGGGATGAGCTCTTTGTTACGTACCAATATTATATCTCCTGCCCGTACCTCATTAATGGGTATATATTCTTTTTTGCCTTCCGTAATTTTGGTTATGGCTATTGGAAAAAAGGATTTATAATTCCTATCAAAAGAAAGACTTTGGTAGGTTTTATTTTGGAACCATTTACCTACTAGTAGAAAAAATACCAAACCGCCGAGTGAATCAAAATAACCTGACCCAGTATTTGAAATCACTTCGTAAGTGCTTCTCAAAAAGAGGGTTATAATGCCTATGGCAACGGGAACATCAATGTTGATAAACCGCTGTTTGAAACTTTTTAAGGCAGAAATAAAATAGTCAGAGGCGGAGTACAGTATAATTGGTAAGGAGAGGAGTACGGTTAGGTAAGAGATGAACGTTCTGAGTGTACTGTTTGAGAGTTCGTCTAGTCCAAAATATTCAGGAAAACTCAAAAACATGATGTTTCCAAAACAAAAACCAGCCACTCCAATTTTTATAATCAGGTTTTGTTTTTCTTTTTGTTCATCTTTCGATTGATAGTCCTCTAAGCTAATGTTTGGCTCGTAGCCAATGGCACCTAGCAACTCCACAATTTTCCGAAGAGAAGTCTTTTGTGGGTCAAAATCTAAGTGTACGATTTTTTTTCCGAAATTAACATCTGAACGCAGCACACCAACATCTAGTTTATGTAAATTTTCTAAGAGCCAAACACAGGAACTGCAATGAATGGTTGGCAATTTGAAGGTTACTTTGCTTATTTTTTCATCAGCAAAATCAAGTAATTTCTCCTGAATGCTGATGACATCAAGGTAGGCATATTTGCTGTCTACCTTTTGTGCGTTTTGTGGTGAACCAGGGCTGCTTTCTAATTGGTAATAATCAGTGAGCCCATTTTCATTTAATATTTCAAAAACAGTCTTGCACCCTTGACAACAGAAGCTTTTTTCACCAAGCTGAATTTTATCATTTTCGCATATACTGCCACAGTGGTAGCAATATTCTTTGGTTTTTATTTTTTTATTTTTGCTCTTGGACAAAGTATCAATCAGTTTTATACAAAGGTAAACAGAAGGGTTTGGAAATAGGCAGCTTCATTCATGACTTTTAGCATCCTAGAAAGATTACGACATGAAAGTCATACTTTTTGGAAGTAAGCGGTATAATTTCTTAAATTTGAACTCAGAAGTGATTGTTTTTTATATACATTTATTCAAATAGATTTTTTGTTTCATGGGGGTTGAGTCTCATCTTAGGTTAATTATTGAAAATTACGACAGCCCAATTTGGTTGCTGAATGAGGATTTTGAAATAATTGATTGTAATGAAAAATTCAAACAAGAATTCACTCATTTATCGGATAAAAAAATAGGTGTTGGGAATGATTTTTTTAAGATTGTTAATAAAGATAACACATCTTTTTGGAAGGAGAAAATAAGTAAGACATTGGCTGAGGGATCTCAAAAGTTTGTTTTTAAGGAAATTTCGGATGGGGAAGTTAAAATTTACGATATTAAGACCTTTTTGAATAAGGTGGATGCAAAAAGATTTTTTATTTCCTTTTTTGTAAGCGATGTCACGACGCTGAATAAATTTGAGATAGAATTAGAAAAGCAAAATGCCGAGTTGATGAAGATTAATCGAGAGTTAGATAATTTGGTCTATAGTATATCGCATCAGGTTCGTTCCCCCATTTCTTCATTGATGGGTTTGGTCAATGTGGCAAAGATTGACGGCATTGAAAATGCAGGAAGCTATTTGAGTATGATGCAAAAAAGTCTCGGTAAGTTGGATGCTACTGTGCATACAATCAATGAGTACTCAAAAAATTCGAGGCTTAGACTCCTAAAAGAAAAAATTAATTTTGCTGATTTGGTAAAGGAGGTGTTAGTTGACTTGGGTTATTCAAAAATACCGGATGGCGTTAGGATAGAAACGGACATTATTGAGAAAGTATCATTTTTCTCTGATACTGAGCGAATACGAGTAATATTTAGCAACCTATTGTCTAATGCCTTTAAATTTACTGATTTAGAGAAAACAGAATCTGTTATTTCTATCTCGGTCATGACAGATTCTAAGAGCAGTCATATTGAAGTAACTGATAACGGCGAAGGAATACATGAGTCGCTATTGCCTAGAATTTTTGATATGTTTTACCGAGCAGCCAACGATTCACGAGGCGCGGGACTTGGGCTTTATGTAGTCAAAGAAGTTGTTAATAAACTAGAAGGAAAAATCAAAGTCAATTCAAAACCAGGTGAGGGTACTAGTATTACCATCGAAATTCCTAATATGAAGTAGGGTTGGTCTTTAGTACGCAATGGGTAGTCTTCAGTTGGCGGTTTTCAGTTTTATTTTAGCGCGATTAAAAATTTATCAGCAAAGATGAAATCACTAGATTAATTAGAAATGGGGTTTAGAAAATTGAAAGCATATATGAAGGGTTTTGACTTGGTATCTGAAATATTTCCCAAAGGAAGAAACCTATTCTCTTACTGACCAAATTAGGAGGTCATCTCGTTCAGTTTGTATAAATATTTCAGAGAGATATAGAAAAAGGAGATATCCAAAGCATTTTATTA
>CAYRIF010000226.1:0-6279 GCA_964424205.1 uncultured Roseivirgaceae bacterium
TTATAGCCATGCTGATGCACAATGGCAAGTAACGAGAGTCATCAATGAAGCTATTAATATCAGTCGGGAATTCCCGCAAGGGCCTGTACATATCAACATTCCTTTTCGTGAGCCTTTTTATCCTGAAAAGGGTGAACATGTTAGTGATGATAAAGATGTGAAGATTATCGCTTTGGAAAAAGCTACCTATTCACTCGAAGAAACGACAAAAGAAAAGTTGAAGAGCACTTTAGATGCCAATCAGAAAACGCTAATCGTTGTTGGGCAGCAAGATTTTGATGCTAGTTTATTAAACGCTGTGAATGATTTCTCCACCAAGCATTACATTCCTATTATTGCAGATATTATTTCGAATTTTCAACAATCAGAAAATGCAATTATCCACCAAGATGCTTTTTTAGCACATGTAGATTATTCGCTAGCGCCGGACTTGCTTATAACTTTTGGTAAATCTGTTATTTCAAAACAGTTGAAAGTTTACTTACGAAAAAACAAGCCTAAACAGCATTGGCATATTCAACAAGCAGGAGAGGTGGCTGATACGTTTCAGTCACTAACCAAAATTATAAGAACAACGCCGGAAGTATTTTTTAGCGAAATGCAAAATGTAGAAACTAAAAAAACGGAAAGAATTAACTATTTGAACCAATGGAAAGGAGAAGATAGTAAAGCTATAAGTATCGCATATCAACTATTTGATAATCAGGAGTTTAGTGAATTTGAGGTAGTAAAATTAATACTTGAAAATTTGCCTAAAAAATCAAATCTACATTTGGCAAATAGCATGTCGGTACGGTATGCTAATTATATTGGGATCAAGGGAAAGTCAATCAATGTATATTGTAACAGAGGAACAAGTGGCATTGATGGATGCACTAGTACTGCATTGGGCTTTGCCTTAGAGACAAACGAAATAACCACTTTGATAACAGGTGACATGGCATTTTTCTACGATCGAAATGCTTTTTGGAATAATTACATTCCCTCTAATCTTAGGATAATTATTTTAAATAATCATGGCGGCGGAATTTTTGGTTTGATTGATGGATCAAGTCAGCAACCCGAACTTGCGGCGTATTTTGAAACGGAACAACGATTGACGGCAGAAAATTTAGCAAAGGACCATGATGAGATAGACTACTTTAAATGCAACAGTAGAGCATCTTTTCAAAATCAACTTAAAACGTTTTTTAAAGTAGATGATAAGGCAAAAATATTAGA
The DNA here is from genome assembly GCA_964424205.1 of uncultured Roseivirgaceae bacterium. Classification (GTDB taxonomy): domain Bacteria; phylum Bacteroidota; class Bacteroidia; order Cytophagales; family Cyclobacteriaceae; genus CAYRIF01. The sequence continues at coordinate 1,222 of CAYRIF010000226.1, forward strand.
AATAGTCACTGATAAATTAATCAATAAGCGTATTTTTACGTTGTTTAACACACAGCGTTTCAAATAAACTTATAATTCTATGAGAAAGTATTTAGTGATTTATGAAAAAGGGAAAGATGGTTACAGTGCCTATATCCCTGACCTTCCTGGTTGTACTTCGGCGGGAGCAGATAGAAAAGAGATAGAGATTAATATAATTGAAGCAATTAAGTTACACTTAGAAGTGATGGAGGATGAAGGGTTGCCAATTCCTAAGCCAACCGCTGATTCTGAAATGTTTACACCCGATCAGAGTCTCCTGAAAGGGACTCTGAGATTTTCATAGATTAACTCAGAGTCCTCTGCGAGAGACTCTGAGTGAGTGAATAGATTGGAGACGAAGTTCCAAAAGGAACGTTAAATAGTATTTTTAAACAAGCAAAATTAAAGTAAATTATATATGAAATCAAAGTTCAACTGGGAATTAATAAAGACTTACACAGATATTAAGTTTGAATTTTATCAAGGAATTGCAAAAATAACTTTCAATAGGCCAGAGGTATATAATGCATTTCGCCCGGAAACAAATATAGAAATATTGGAAGCCTTGGATGTTTGTCGAGAGCGTGCTGACATAAGGGTGATTGTAATAACAGGAACGGGTGACAAGGCGTTTTGTGCAGGAGGTGACCAAAATGTAAAAGGAAAGGGTGGATACATTGGTGAAGACGGTGTGCCAAGACTAAATGTACTTGATATTCATAGAAAAATCAGGTCTATGCCTAAACCTGTCATTGCAATGGTCAACGGCTATGCGATTGGTGGCGGACATGTCCTACACGTAGTTTGTGATTTGACAATTGCTTCTGATAATGCCCGCTTTGGACAAACTGGTCCTAAGGTAGGTAGTTTTGACGGAGGGTTTGGTTCTTCTTATTTAGCACGTATGGTGGGGCAAAAGAAAGCCCGCGAAATTTGGTTTTTGTGTGAACAATATACTGCCGATGAAGCGGAGAAAATGGGCATGGTCAATAAGGTTGTGCCATTAGACAAGTTGGAAACCACAACGGTAGCTTGGTGTCAGACAATTATGAAAAGAAGTCCGCTAGCGGTACGTATGATTAAGCGTAGTTTAAATGCAGAACTAGACGGTCAGGCGGGATTGATGGAAATGGCAGGAGACGCAACACTGCTATACTATTTGACCGAAGAGGCACAAGAAGGAAAAAATGCTTTTCTTGAAAAACGTGACCCTGATTTTGATAAATTTCCAACTTTCCCATAACGTAAATCTATGTTTGAAAAAAGAGAAATATATCGGGCCATTGCTGAATTGGCATACATTGTAGCAAAAGCACATGATGGATTAAAACTAGAAGAGAAGAAGGCTTTTTTTGAAGTAATCAACCAAGAATTGGAATTTGAAGCCTGGTCTGCCGAAAGTAGGTTTAGTATTTTGGACTGGAAAAATCCAACGTTGGAACATGGATACAATGCAGCATTGTATGAAATCAAAAAGTATAAAAGTCACTTAAGCGATGAATTAAAGGATAAAACTCTGAAAGTAGTACGGAAAGTAGCAGATGCCTATAAGGGAACGAGTGAGGTGCAGGCATTTATTATTAGCCGTTTGGAAAGTGACTTGAAGCGGTTGTGATGAAAAGTAGATTTGACCGGAATCCAACATTTAGCTACCCCCTCAGCGTCTCCTGTAAGGAACTCTGAGGTTTTGTAATTTACTAAAAACTTGTCCACACATAAATTACATACCGAGAATTTTGAAACTTATTTTTGTACAATAACTTGTTACAAATGGTTACCGTTATTTCAAGAGGTAGATTTTTATGATGCTATTTATCGATGGTTTAGTCTTTTGAAACAGAAAAATGCACATGTGCTAGGCTATGTAATTATGCCTAACCATATCCATATGTTGCTTTTTAATGCCAATCCACAAAATACAATTAATAGACTAATTGGGAATGGCAAAAGATTTATGGCATATAATATAGTCCAAAAATTAGAACAGAATAGAAATGTAAAGATATTAGAAATTTTAAAAGCAGGTGTTCAGAAAAGTGAGCGAAGGAAAGGAAAGAAACATCAAGTATTTCGCTTGTCGTTTGATGCAAAAAAGTGTTATGATGAAAGTATGATTGAACAAAAACTTAAATATATACATGGAAACCCTGTTAGCGGAAAGTGGAATTTGGTGAGCGATTTCACTGATTATATTCATTCAAGTGCCTCATTTTATGAATTAGGAAAGAAGGGAATATATGAAGTATTGCATTATAAAGCCATTACTTGTGAGTTCGAAGAATCAGCTTTTCGGAATACTCAACCTGAAAAGACTACTACCCCCTCAGAATCTCCTGTAAGGGGCTCAGAGGTTGATTATAAGCCTACTGAAACTCAGCGTCCTCTCCGAGAGACGCTGAGCGAGGTTGCTAAAGAGAGAGGGACTCTGAGTGATGTCAAGTTTGCCGTCACTACCCCCTCAGAGTCTCCTGCAAGGGACTCTGATCTCACTCCTTCTTTTATAGAATCTTGGCAATCCACTCAGCAAGAATTCACCATTCATACTTCTGGTTCTACCGGAACTCCCAAGCCCATAAGGATTACGCGTAAACAAATGTTAGCGAGTATTGAGCATACAAAAAATGCTTTTAGATTAGGGCGGGGTGATGCGGCATTGGTTTGTATCAACACTGCCTACATAGGAGGAATGATGATGCTAGCGCGTAGCCTTGAAATAGGCATGGAGATGACCATCGTCAAGCCAACTTCCAATCCTTTTTTAGATATTGAAGCCAACAAGAAATTTGACTTTATAGCTTTAGTGCCTTTGCAATTGGAAGTAATTCTTAATAGCAGTCATGCACCTCGCTTGAATCATTGCAAGGCCATTATTATTGGCGGAGCAGCAGTGAATGTTCACTTGCTTGAAAAACTACAGCAGGTAACAGCACCAATTTATGCCACTTATGGTATGACCGAAACTGTATCGCATATTGCAATCAAAAGGTTAAATGGAACGGAAAAAGAAGACGTATTTACTGCTTTTGAAAATATAAATTTAAGTTTGGACAACAGAGGATGTTTGATGATTGAGGGGGCGGTAACCAATCATGAAAAAATCATTACTAATGATAAAGTGGAATTGTTGAAGGATAAGCAATTCAAATGGCTCGGAAGAATAGATCATGTAATTAACTCAGGCGGGGTAAAAATTCAAATTGAAATATTAGAAAGGAAAATCGCCAGTATTTTTAATGAAAATGGTATTCATTATCCATTTTTCATCACTTCAAAAATAGATAAAACACTTGGGGAGAAGGTGGTATTATGCGTTGAGAGTGAACGAAAACCTAATGTAAATGAAATTATAGATTGTTTGAAAGTTAATCTTGCTCGATTCGAAGTGCCAAAAGAAATCATTCACCAACAAGTTTTTGCCAGAACCGATACAGGAAAAGTAAAGCGAAGCATATAAGTGGATATAGCTGTATTTTTAGATGGGGATGGCATATTTTTTTTATCATCAATTTCTTAGTAGCTTTGTGATACAACAGCTTAGACCAGATTTATGGATACAGGAAAGTGTATTCCTACAACGATATTTTTGTTATTTCTCACACTTTGGGGATTTTCACAAAATGTAAAAAATAACAGCGCTATATTTGAAATTAAGGGGCAGGTTCTAGATATAAAGACAAATCAACCACTAGAATATGCCACCATTGCTATTTATAAACAACAAGACTCATCATTGGTGACAGGAGTGGTTTCCAATAAAATGGGGAGGTTTAAAATCAATACCAAGCTGGGAAGAATTTATTTGAAAATAGATTTTATTGGCTATTTGCCCAAAGTACTTGGCGGTATTATACTTAACAAAGAGCATCCAATTATTGACTTAGAAAAGATTCTTTTAAAAGTAGATGTAAAGACAATGGAGGCTGTAGAAGTGACTGGAGAGCGAAGCAGGATGGAGCTGCTTTTAGATAAGAAGGTATTTCATGTGGGAAAGGATATTGCAAATGTAGGAGGCTCGGCTGCTGATATTTTGGATCATGTACCATCGGTCAGTGTGGATCTGGATGGTAATATTACCCTCAGGGGCAACAGTAATGTAAAGGTATTGGTCGATGGAAAGCCTACTGCTTTGACAGGCATTAGCAGCTCCGAGGCGCTGCAACAGTTTCCGGCTAATATTATTGAGAAAGTAGAAGTGATTACGAATCCTTCGGCAAGGTATGACGCGGATGGTACTGCTGGTATTATCAATATTATTCTAAAAAAAGAGAGAAAGTTGGGCTGGAATGGTGCGGTCAATCTGTCTGCTTCTGTGCCACCTAGTTACAATGCCTCGTTGAATGTGAATTACCGTAGAAAAAAAATAAATTGGTTTGGTAGCTATGCCTATCGATATAGTGATAGGGACGGAGCACTTTTGGTATATAGGGAAACAACAGTCAATAACGCATTGTCTAGTCTCGACCAAAATCACTTTTTGAATAGAATTAGAAAGGCTCACAGTGCAAGGTTTGGGGCTGAGTTTTTCCTCAACGACAATAATACCATTACTTCTTCGATCTCTTATGGGCAGCGAGGCGGTGATTTATACGTAGATATAGATTATACGGCGTATGATTTTAGCAATGTCCTTACGGCACGTAGCAATCGATTGCTAGAAGAATGTAATTATCATTTAAGCTTGGATTACAAATTAAATTATAGAAAGACATTTGCGCAAAAAGGCAAACTATTAAAAATCGATTTTAAATATGGGACTGGTGCGAAAAAGGAAGCTGCTGATATTACTGAGAGAGAACTTAACTTGGATGCTACATTTTCAGAAGAACAACCGCTCCTTCAGCAAACTATGAATGCAGAGAATCAGCAAGAATTGATTGTCCAAGTTGATTTTATTCAGCCATATAATACAACAGGGAAGTGGGAGGTAGGCTACAAAAGTGGCATTAAAAATTTGGGAAATGATTATGAAATAAGGGAACAAAACAATGCAGCCCAATGGCAGTTACTTACAAATTTATCCAACGACTTTTCATATAA